>CAZMBT010000027.1:0-15953 GCA_964564395.1 uncultured Alkalilacustris sp. | reverse complement strand
GCGCTCGTGCTCGGCGCGGCGGGCACGGTGGTGCCGCTTCTGCCCACCACGCCGTTCCTGCTGGTGGCGGCGTGGTGTTTTGCGCGGGCGTCGCCGCGGCTGCATCACTGGCTGGTGACGCATCCGCGCCTCGGCCCGCCGATCGAGGATTGGCGGCGCGCGGGGGCGATCCGGCCGCGTGCGAAGATGGTGGCGATGATCGCTATTGCGGCCAGCCTGCTGACGAGTGTCCTGCTCGGGGTGGGTGGCGCGGTGCTTGCCATTCAGGCGGCGGTCCTGGCGGCGGTAAGCGTCTTCATCCTGACGCGCCCCGATGGCACGGGTGCCTGAGCGTTCAGACGGGCAGCGGTGAGACCCCGAAGAGATGGGGATGGAGTGCGATCAATCCCCAGTAAAGCCCCACCCCGCCGGACAGCCGCAGCACCGCGCCGAGCGGCTGCGCCGGGCGCGGCAGGACCGGCCCTGCCCGGCGCGCCGCATCGAGCCGCGTCCAGTGCGCGCCCATCTCGTTTCGCTTGCGCCGGTCGATCAGCCGTCCCCCGATCAGCGCGAAGCCCCCGAACAACCCGAACAGCAGCACATGCGCCAGGTTGCCGTTGGGCACCAGATGCGCGAAAGCCCACAGTGCCAGCGCTGCCAGCATCGGATGGCGCATCCAGCGCACGATTCCAGGCCGCGCCGGGTCGAAAGCCTGCGCGCGCGCGCCGCCGAAGGAGAAGGGGTTGGGCCGCCCGACGGCGAGTCCTGCGATCAGGCAGGCCGGCAGCATTGCGATCAGCGGCACATATGCCTGCCAGGGTGCCCAGCCCCAGAGTTGCACATAAGGTGCACGCCCCGCCGCCAGGATGAGCCAGGCCAGCACCGCAAGCGACAGCGCCGAATAGGCCAGCGTGAAGCCCCGCGCGCCCAGCACCGCCTCGAGCCGCGGCCGAAGTGGTGGGCGCACCGGCAACGCATGGCTGAGAAAGAACAGCGCAAAGGCCGCAATGAATTCGGACCAGCCCATCGATCAGCCCCGGGGTCCGTATCGGGGTCTGTGTCGGCGCTGGCGCCGACAGTGAAGCCACGTGCCGCCCGCCGTCGTGCCGGTCCGGGCGCCTCTCTGACTGGTTTCGGTGCCGGTCGCAGACCGTGCCCGGGACACCGGACGCCTGCCTCGGCCCGGAAAATGCCGGCCAATCAGGTGGGGAGCGCTCTGGCGGTGACGCTCGTCATCCCCGGCCACGGTGCGCCGCGGGGTCTTGCCGGGTGAGTTCATGTCGTCTTCGGGTGCCATGCGTGCGATCCTGCCTAGGACCAATAATCGGCGCTGTAAATGCCGATTGTGACATGCGCGGTTTCGCCAAGTGCAGTCGCGAACCGGGCGGACCCGTCGGGCGGCGGTGCGGCGCGGGATCGGATCCGCCGCAATTTCTCCTTGCTATGTTTCGCATTCTGTAACAGCATATATCATCCGAAAAGCGGAGTCGCTCATGAGTCAGCATCGGTCGTCTCAGCCCCCGGGTCGCTTCGGGCGCGCCGATGTTGCTCGGCTGGGTCGGTATCTGCGCGAGCAACGACACGGACAGAGCCATTCCCTTCGTGCGCTCGCCGAAATGAGCGGTCTCAGTGTGGGCACCATTCGCGCGCTGGAGGCCGGCCAGGGCAGCCCGAGTCTGGCCACGGTACTCGCTGTCGTCGAGGCGCTCGGCCTCGATCTGGACCGGGCGGTCGAGGCTGCGCGCGCCGGGCGCAGGGTCGCGGCGGTTCATCGCGCCGGATCCGACGCGGGGCCTTCGCTTGCCGGGGCGGCGCTCAGCCTGTCGGTCTCGGAACTCGCCGCGTGGCGCGCTGAGCCAGCGCTGGCCTCCGGCGCATCGCATCCGAGCATGGGGTTCGTTGTTGAAGGCTTGATCCTCGCCGTGGATCGCGGGGGCGCCCGGTATCGGCTCGGTGCAGGGGACGCCTATCATGCGCAGCCGGGTGCCGTGCAGGGCCTGGCGGGCGCGGGCGAAGGGCGCGTTCTGCACGTCGTCGATACACGCCGCGTCGCTGAGCGCGCGCCGGGGTCCGCCGGCCAGTGCGCGGAGGAGAAATGACCGGCGCGCGCGTACTGGACGAAGCGGCGCTTGCCGGGCTGGGCGCGCGGCTGCGCGAGCTGCGCCGGGCGAAAGGGTGGAGCCTCGGCGAGCTCTCGGCCGCTTCCGGTGTGTCGACAGCCACGATTTCGAAGATCGAGAACCTGGTCATGAGTCCGAGTCTCGTGCATGCGATCAACCTCGCGACCGCGCTCGGAGAAAATCTCGGCTTTCTTGTGGATCGGGACGGCCAGCGCTTCGCGGAGTTCAGCGTAAGCCGCAGCGGCCAGCGCGCGCAGCTCGATCTTCCCGAGATGTCGCTGACCCTGCAGGATCTTCACGGCGATTTCGAGCAGGGCGTTCTGGAGGCGCGAATGGGGTTGATCGCGCCGGGTGCACGATCGGGCGAAGAGCCGATGACGCATCCCGGTGAGGAGGTCTGTCACCTTCTCGAAGGGGCCATTCGCTTCGACATCGGCGGCGAGGTCTTTGACCTCGCGCCGGGCGACACGATCCACTTCCACTGTGACGTGCCGCATTCCTGGGAGAATACCGCGAAACGGCCGACGCGGGTGCTCTGGGTCTTTTCAGACGGCCTGAGCTTCTGAGTCGGTATGGAGGAGAGCAACATGCACGCGATTGGCATTCGGCAGGAAATCATTGACCGCGTCATGGCGCGTCGTGGCCGCCTGCATCTTTTCGATCGCCTCGCCCCGGAACGCACGGCGGTCGTGAATATCGACATGCAGCACACCTTCTGTGAGCCCGGAGCGCCGGCCGAGGTGCCGCTGTCACGGGCGATCGTGGGGCCGATCAACCGGCTCAACGCGGGGGTGCGGCATCGCGGCGGTCACGTGATCTGGGTGACGCACGCCAATCTGGGCACCGAGAAGGGCAGTGACTGGCGCTGCTTCTTCGAGAACTTCGTTTCCGACGAGGTGCGTCGCCGCACCATCGAGAGCCTTTCGCCGGACGGATCCGGTCAGGAAATCTGGGGTGAGCTCGAGGTTCGAGACAGCGACATCCGCATCTTCAAGAACCGCTACAGCGCGCTCATCCCGGGATCGTCGAGTCTGGAGCGGGTGCTGCGCAGCCTTGGCATCGACACGCTTCTGATCACAGGTACAAAGACGAATGTGTGCTGCGAGTCGACGGCGCGGGATGCCATGATGCTCGACTTTGACGTGGTGATGGTCTCGGACGGCACCGCAGCCCTGTCGGACGATGAACACCGCGCCACGCTGGAGACCATCATACAGCAGTTCGGAGACGTGCTGAGCGTGGACGAGATTCTGGAAAGGTTCGATGCCCCGGCGGAGTGAGGGGTATCGTCGGACGCGGCTGAGCCGCCGCCCGCAACCTGCGCGCACGGCGAGGCAGGAAGCACGGGCATGAGGCTTCGTTTGCGTCAAAATGGGCGCCCCGGTATGTTGCCGACCGGGATGCGAAAAGACCTTACCGGCAATGCCCCAACAGGAGGGAAGACCACCATGAAACGGACAAGGACGGGTACGGGGAAACTCCTGTCGCGCGCCATCGCGACAGGCACGCTGCTTGCCACGCTCACCTTCGGCGCCGGCGCCGCAGCGGCGGAGTTCACGATGCGCTTGGGCGTCATCCCCCGCAACGAGCCCCTGCATCATTTCATCGAGCGCTATGCCGAGCGGATCGAGGAGGCATCGGACGGGCGCATCGAGGCCGAGGTCTATGCCGGTGGCGAGCTGGGCAGCGTGCAGCGTATGCTGGAAAACCTGCAGCTCGGGACGCAGCAGATGGTCGTGGCGCCGCCGGCCTTCGCGCGCGGCATGGATCAACGCTATGACGTCGGTGACGCGCCGGGGCTGTTTCAGGATCTCGGGCACGCCTTCCGGTCGATGCAGGACCCCGAATTCCGGGATGCCTTCCTGGGGATCGGTGAAGAGCTCGGTCTCGTCGGGGTGGGCGTCTGGGTCTATGGCCCGACGGCATACGCGACGCGCACGCCGATCCGCACCGTCGAGGATATGCGCAACCTTCGCATTCGCGTCCTGGCGACCGAGATCGAGACCGGCGCGATGCGCGCGGTCGGCGCAACCGGGGTGCCCATGGATATCACCGAGGTCGTGCCCGCGATGCAGAACCGCGCGATCGATGGCGTTCGCAGCAGCCATGTCGCGCTCATGGGTATCAGTGCGCAGACAGCGGCCGATTATCTGACGATGTCGGGCGACGGCGTCATTCCGATCGTGGCCTGGGTGTCGGGTGCCTTCATGGAAAGCCTGCCGCAAGACCTGCAGCAGGTTGTCATGGATGTCGGTCGCGAGGTCGAACAGGAAATGCAGCCGGTCGTTGAGCAGGCCCATGACCGGGCGCTGCAGGTCTGGCGGGATGCCGGCGTCGAGATCATCGAGCTGCCGGATGAGGAACGCGACAAGCTGATGGCGCATGCGCGCGAGGTGGCAGTGGATGTTCTCGGCCAATCCCCGGTGACGGCCGATCTGTTCGATCTGCTGCAGGCATCGGCCGAGCGCCACGCCGAGTAATACCCGGGGGTGGCATTCCCTGGCATGCTGGACGGTGTCCGACCCGCTTTCGCAGAGTGCGGACCGGGTCGGACGCCGATCCCGCCATCGCCGGGATTGCGGACATGTGGAGGGAGGGCCGGGGGCTCTCCCGGAAAGGGGCTGCCTGCGATGCCGATATCCGCAACGCCATTGTCGCGCTGGATGGACCGGCTGGACCGGTTGCTGGGGTGGCTGGAATGGCCCATCCGGCAGGCCTGCCGCATCGTGCTCGGGTCGGTGATCTTTGCCGCCATCGCCGTGAATTTCGCGAATGTCGTCGGCCGCTACGTGCTTGGCATGTCGCTGGGCTGGACGGAAGAGGTGATGATCATGGCGCTGATCTGGGCGGTGTTCATCGGCGGTGTCGTCGTGACGCTGGAGAACGAGCATCTGCGCACCGACTTCCTGTCGGGGCTGTTGCCGGGGATCTGGCGCCACGGCCTCGAATTGCTGATCATGGCGGTGATGATCGTCGTGTGCCTTCACGTGTCACGCCAGTCGGAGAGCGTGGTCGCGCTCATGGCGCGCACGGGACAGACCAGCACGGTGGCCAACATCCCGATGCTCTGGGTACATTCAGCGGTGATGATCGGGTTCGCGCTGATGGCATTTGCCGGCGCACTGCGCTTTCTGCGCGTCGCGGTGGAGGCGGCGCGGCTGGCGCTGGGCGGGGGAGACACGCTGCCCCGCCATGGCGCGTAGGGGGCTGACATGATCTGGGCGCTTTTCGGTCTGCCTGTGCTGCTGCTGGCGCTCGGGTTTCCCGTCTTCATCGCGCTGCTGGTGGGTGCTGCGGTGACGCTGGCCGTCTTCATGGACGTTCCGGGCGCTGCGGTGCATCAGGCGCTGTTCGGCGCCATGGACCGCCACGCGCTGCTGGCCGTGCCCTTCTTCGTCTTCGCCGGCGAGTTGATGGCGCGCGGGTCGATGTCGCAGCGGCTTGTCGACTGGGCGATGAGCCTTGTCGGCCATGTTCGTGGCGGGCTCGGCCTGGCCACGCTGGGCGGCGCGACCTTTTTCGGCGCGATTTCGGGGTCGTCGGTCGCCACGGTGGCGGCCATCGGCCGGCTGGTCCAGAAACCCATGACCGAGCAGGGGTATGATGCCCGCTTCAGCAGTGGTCTGATCGCTGCTTCGGCCGCTGTCGCGCAGCTCATCCCGCCCTCGATCGCACTCATTCTGTACGGCATCGCCAGCGAACAATCGATCACGCAGCTTTTCGCCGCCGGGATCCTTCCCGGGCTGGTCATGGCGGCGATCATGGGGGTGCATATCTATCTCGTTGCGCGAATGCGCGGGCTTTCGACCGTCGCGGGCTTTCAGCCCCGCAAGGTCATGTGCACGAGCTGGCGGTCTGGCTTTGCCCTCGGGATGCCCGTGATCATTCTCGGCGGCATCTATCTCGGCGTCTTCTCGCCCACCGAAGCGGCGGGCGTGGCCTGCGTCTATGCGATCGCGGTCAGTTGCCTGATCTACCGGGACGTCAGGTTGCCGGCGCTTTGGGATACTGCGGTAAAGTCCATGTTCCTCACATCGCAGATCCTCATCATCGTCGCGGCCGCCGGTGTTTTCACCTGGGTACTGACGGTCAACGGCATACCGCAGGCCCTTACCGCCGTGGTGGCCGGGTTCGACATGCCGGTCTGGCAGCTGCTGATCGCGATCAATCTGCTGCTGCTGCTGGTCGGGTGCTTCCTCGATACGCCATCGGCCATCCTGTTGCTGACGCCACTGTTGCTGCCGCTGGTCGAGCAGGCCGGGGTGGACCCGGTTCATTTCGGCGTGATCATGACGTTGAACCTGTCCATCGGCCTGTTCACGCCGCCTTTCGGGTTGAACCTTTTCATGACGCAGGCGTTGATGCGCACGTCGTTGGGCACGCTCTACCGAGGTGTGCTACCCTTCGTGGCGGTCAGTCTGATCGCGCTGCTGATCGTGACCTTCGTGCCCGCGCTGTCGCTTGTGCTTCTGCCCTATCTGGGATGAGCCTGCGACAGGGGCGAGGGCGGCCTTGCGCCTGCGCGGGGTTGGCGCGGCCGCGCCTTACGAGGCGGGCGCGCGCCCGTGCGCGGCGGCGTCACGCCCCACCGTCCGGCCCGTCGCAAACTGCCGCGGCGTTGTGCCGGTTTCGCGCTTGAACGCACGGCTGAAGGCGGCCTCGGACGCATAGCCAGCGGCCTGCGCGGCGCTGGTCATGGGTGCACCATCACGCAGCAGGCGGGCCGCGATCTGCATGCGCCAGCGGGTCAGATATCGCATGGGCGGACAGCCTATGATGCCGGTGAAGCGCTCGGCCAGGACGCTGCGCGAAACCGCTGCCTCGCGCGCCAGACGCTCGAGCGTCCACGCCGCATCGGGGTTCGCATGCATCAGCGAGAGCGCGCGCCCCGCCACCGGGTCCCGCAGGCCGGCAAGCCAGCCCGTCGCATCAGGCGCGAGTGTGGCCATGTGCATGCGCAGGACCTCGACAAATGCGAGTTCGCTGAGCCGAAGCCTGACGGCGCGACTGCCGGGCCCCCGCCGCGAGCCCGCCTCGATGGTCAGCGCGACGAGCCGGTCAAGCAGGTCCATGTCGGTGGCCCGTCGGCGCAGATGCATGAAGGAGGGCAGCGCCGCCAGCACCGGGTTGAAGGGGGTCAGATCGCAGCCGAGATGACCGCAGACATACCGGGTGCGGGCTCCGTCGCCGCCTTCGCGCGCGGCAAAGGGCAGCCGACCTGCCGCCATCCTGTGCAGAAACTCGGTGGTCTGGGCGGCATCGTGCTCGATCTCGCCGCCCGGCGTGCTCATCAGCCGGTGCGCCGGCGCATGGGCAAAGACGAGCACGTCGCCCGCCTCGAAGCGCACGGGCTCGGCCTCGGGCAACTCGACCCAGCCACCGCCATCGAGCACGACATCGAAGGACACCAGATGCTCTGCCTTCGGTAGCACCGCCTCGCGGCACGTTTCGGCCCGGGGCACCTCGACACCCCAGGGCGCCCGCGCCTCGATGAGAAAATGGAGCGCGCCTGTCAGGCGGACCTGTTCCAGCACATCGGATAACGGGTCGCTGTCGCCCCCGGAATCCGACGGCGGGACAAACGGTCCGGACGCAGGATCATGGGCCGTGGCCATGCCTGATCGTAGACTCCGTCATGCAGGAATTCCACCCGGCCGGCTGACGGCCACGCCTTGAGGAGGCCAGATCATGACGAATGCCGAAACGATCCGCAGCATGGAACCCGCCGAGATCTACGACCGATCCTTCGTTCCCGCGCTCTTTGCCGGCTGGGGGCCTGTCGTGGCCGATGCCGCGGGCATCAGCCCGGGCGCACGCGTGCTCGACATCGCTTGCGGCACCGGCGCGCTGACGCTTCCCGCGGCCGAGCGCGCGGACCCCGGTGGCGCGGTGACCGGGCTCGACCCGAACCCGGAGATGCTCGCCGTTGCGCGGGCCAAGCCGGGTGGGATCGACTGGCGCGACGGGCGGGCGGAGGCGCTGCCCTTCGACGACGGTGCCTTCGATGCCGTCGTCAGCCAGTTCGGCCTGATGTTCGTGGACGACGTCCCCCGCGCCGTGGCCGAGATGCGCCGGGTGCTCGCGCCCGGCGGCCGTCTTGCCGTCGCGGTGTTTGACGCCATCGAGTCCGCGCCGGGATACGATGTTCTCGCCCGGCATCTGGACCACCTGCACGGCCGCGAAATCGGCGATGCGATGCGCGCGCCCTTCGTCCTCGGCGATGCCGAGCGCCTGCGCAGCGTGTTCGCAGCCGCTTTCCCGGATGCGGAGGTAACCCGGCATTCGGGGACAGTGCGCTTTCCGTCCATCGCCGATCTCGTCGCCACCGAACACGCTTGCATCTGGACCCTCGGCGGGTTGATCGATGCCGATCAGGCCGCACGCCTGAGGCAGGCGGTCGAGCCGGATCTCGCCCCCTTCACCCGACGGGATGGCTCCGTTTCCTTCGACATGCCGGCGCTGATCGTCACCGCGACAGCGCCGCCGGCATGAGCGGGGCAGGTGGCGGGTGATTCCGCCGCTCGACCCGGCCTGATCGATGCGACGGCGGATCCGGCGCAGCGACCGGACCCGGGCGCGCCCTCGCCAGCCCGCAGCGGCGCGGCCATGGGCCCGTCACGGCTGCCGGACCGGCCTTTGCGCGGGCCTCTCAGGGCCGATAATGCCGCCACGGACTATCGGGGGCAGGTCTGTCCGGTCATCATCCGTGTCATTTTCCTCAGCGCTCCCCGCTTCGCCGATGCTACCCTGCGTTCACACAGGGGATCTTTCGACGATTTCGGGGGGCTTGATGCCATCATTCCTGCGGCGGGCGTTCATATTCTTCTTTCAACGGGTGATGTTCTCGCTCGCCGGGTGGCGCGCGGCCTGGGCCACCGAGACATCGCTGCGCATGTGGTTCGCCGTCTGCATCGTGTCGGGCGCTGCGGCGCTGCTCGTGCCGCTGGAGCCGGGCGCGCGGGCCGCCATCATGGGGCTGGGCGTGATGATCCTGGCCGCCGAGCTTCTCAACACCGCGATCGAGGAGGCTGTCGACGACATTTCGACACGCGACCGGGCGCGGGCGAGAAAGGCCAAGGATTGCGCCAGCGCGGGCGTCGCGCTGACGGTCATCGCGACTGTCGTGGCCTGGGCGGTCGGCTTGTGGGGCCTGATCACCGGCTGAACGTGCAGCGAGCGGCGCGACTTTGAACACCTGTTCATCGAGTGCATCGGCAGGTTCCGTGCGGTCGCGAGCTGAAGGATGCACGCGGTTGACCGCTCGGAGACAGCGCCAGCGACAAGCAGCGCGTTGCCGAAATCCTGCCGGAGCCGGGCCCGATAGTCGCTTTCAGCTTGAACCGCGCCCGAAAGGAGCGCGCGCGGTCGCAGGTGATTCTACGGGCTCGAGGCGAGCGGATGGGGCTGAATGGGCCGGTTTCCCCGAGTGGGAACCGCGGATCGATGAAAAAACCGGGCCGAGTACCTGCTGTCTATTCCATTTATCGCCGATAGGCGATAAGAAGCTGCCGGAATGACGAATCCGAAGGCTGGCTTCATGTCTACAGAGAGCGTGACCCGTCGCCCGGCGTCCGCGGATCACATGCAGATCGCGTCGGTTGCCAAGGCGCTTGCCCATCCGGCACGGGTGCGGATCATCGAGTTCCTGCTGTCGCGGCCGGGCTGTATCGGCGGTGACATCGTCGACGAGGTGGGCCTGGCGCAGTCCACGGTTTCCGAGCATCTGCGCATTCTCAAGGCCTCCGGGCTGGTCGTCGGCACCATCGAGCGGCCGCGCATCTGCTATTCGCTGGACCCGGACGCGCTGGCGCCCCTGCAGGCGTTGATCGGGCAGGTCGCGGCGCATCATGCGCCCGAGGCCGGGCCGGCGACCTGTTACGTTCCGAAGCTGGGCGAGCCCGCGCCGACGGCGAAGTGAGACCCGAACCGCGGAATCTGCCCTCCGTCTGCGGTAATGATCCGGAAGGAAACCACCCGCATGTCCGCTTTCGAACGCTTCCTCTCGATATGGGTGGCGCTGAGCATTCTGGCCGGCCTCGCGCTGGGCGCGCTGTCCCCCGGCCTGTTCGAAACCCTCGCCGGGTGGGAGGTCGGCCGCATCAATCTGGTGATCGCGGTGCTGATCTGGGTGATGATCTACCCGATGATGGTGGCGGTGGATTTCGCGGCCCTGGCGCGGGTGCATGAGCGCCCCAAGGGCCTGATCATCACCCTGGCGGTGAACTGGGCCATCAAGCCCTTCACCATGGCGGTGCTGGGGATCATCTTCTTCGAATTCCTCTTCGCGCCCTTCATCGACCCCGCAACGGCGGGCGAATACATCGCCGGGCTGATCCTGCTGGGGGCGGCGCCCTGCACGGCGATGGTGTTCGTCTGGTCGCAGCTCACCCGCGGCGATCCGAACTACACGCTGGCGCAGGTGTCGGTGAACAATGTGGTGATGGTGGTGCTCTATGCGCCCATCGTGGCGCTGCTCCTGGGCCTGACCGAACTGACCGTGCCCTGGGACACGCTGCTGCTTTCGGTGGCGCTGTTCGTGGTGGTGCCGCTGGTGGCGGGGGTGCTGACACGGCTGCATCTGACCCGCCGCGCGCGCGATGCCATGCAGGCCGAGGCCTCGGTCAAGGGCTTCACAGCGCGGCTCAAGCCGTTCTCGGTGCTGGGGCTGCTGGGCACGGTGGTGCTGCTCTTCGGCTTCCAGGGCGATGTGATCATCGAACGCCCGCTGCTGATCGCCATGATCGCGGTGCCGATCCTGATCCAGTCCTATGGCATCTTTGCGCTGGCCTATGCGGCCGCATGGCGCTGGGGCGTGCCGCATCAGGTGGCTGCGCCATGCGCGCTGATCGGCACCTCGAACCATTTCGAACTGGCGGTGGCGGTCGCGATCGGGCTGTTCGGGCTGGGGTCGATGGCGGCGCTGGTCACCGTGGTCGGCGTGCTGGTCGAGGTTCCGGTGATGCTGTCGCTGGTTTGGTTCGCAAACCGCACCCGGCACCGGTTTCCGGCCGAGGAAAGCGCCATCCGCGCGTCCAGAACAAGGGAACAAGGCTGATGTTTCGAAGCGTACTGATTGCTCCTGACGACTTCGCTGCCGAGGGTCCGTTGCTCGACTGTCCGATCGTTGTCGGCAGGGATGGACAGAACTGGCTGGAGAGCATGGCGACTGGTACACCCGCAGCAAATCTATGCGAGATCGCAGGCCGTCCCGTGCTGATGGTGCCCCGGCGAAGCGGTGAAGGCTGAACCCATGCGCATCCTGTTTCTTTGCGTCGCCAATTCCGCACGCAGCCAGATGGCCGAGGGGCTGGCGCGCGCCATCCTGCCCTCCGATATCGAGGTCGCAAGCGCAGGCTCTGCCCCAGGCCGACTGCACCCGCTGGCTGTAAAGGCCATGGCCGAGGCGGGTGTGGATATTTCGCATCAATACTCGAAACCCATCGATGCGGTGGCGCCCGAGGCCGCCGATCTGATCGTGACGCTATGCGCCGACGAGGTTTGCCCATATGTGCCCGGTCCCGTGCAACGCCTCCACTGGCCGATCCCCGACCCGGCCGCCGGGGACGGTATTGCCGCCTTTCGGGGCGCGCGTGACCAGATCAGGTCACGCATCGAGGGCATGACACTGCGATCCCGGCCCGAGGATCGAGGGCTGGTCAGGTAGGGGCGTGCCGCGCGAACGGGGTGCGGCTGGTGCTTCAGGCCTCGGCCTTGTCCTCGTCGCGTGCTGTCAGTTGCCGCACGGCATAATCCGCAGCGTCATCAAAAGGCTTGAGTATCGCACTCGCCCCCTGATGCAGCAATTCCTCGGCCTCGGAGACCTTCTGCACGGAGAGGAACACGCGGCCTCGGTAGTTCGCGGAACGCAGGCCATGCAGCAGTGCATGCTGGGGGTCCGCCTCGGTCAGCGCGCCCCGGTCGCGCGGCACGGCCGAGATCACGGCATCGACCCCGGTCAGATCCATATGGGCCACGAATTCCGGGTCGGTCGCGTCGCCATACATGGCATCCAGCCCCATGCGCCGCCAGTTGACCAATGCCTCGGGGTCGAAATCGATTCCGAGCACGCGGTAGCCCAGCTCGTGCAGCCGTGCGCCGATGCGGCAGCCATAGCGGCCCAGCCCGAAAACTACGAAGTCGTGGCCGCGCACCTCGGTCTCGCCCTCGGTATCCTCGGCCTCGCGATGTGGTCGGCGGCGCTCGAAGACGCCGAGGAAGGGTTCGCAGAGTTCATAGAGCTTGTGCGACCATGTGATCATGTAGACCGACACCGCAATGGTCACGAGGCCGACCAGCGTGACCAGCCCCATTGCCGCATCCCCGACATGGCCGATGGTGATGCCCATGGCCATGAAGATCAGCGAGAACTCGGAAATCTGCGCCACCGTCAGCCCGGCCAGAAAGCCCGTGCGCTTGCGGTAGCCCATGAAGCCCATGATCGCGAGCACGATCAGCGGGTTGCCGATCAGCACGAACAGCGACAGCACGATTGCCGGACCGATCTGGTCGCCCAGCGTGGAAAGCTGCAAGGCCGCGCCCAGATTGATGAAGAAGAACAGCAGGAGGAAATCGCGCAACGACGCCAGCCGCGAGCTGATCGCCTCGCGAAACTCGGTCGAGGCCAGCGAGACCCCGGCCAGAAGACCACCCAGCTCCTTGCCAAAGCCCAGGAAGTCGCCAAGTGCTGCCAGCGAGGCCGCCCAGCCGACGGCAAAGATCACCATCAGTTCGGGCGAACGCGCCACCCGGCTCAGCAGCGGGTCGGCCACATAGCGGATGAACAACACCACCGCGCCAACCATCACCGCGCCGCCGAGGAACACCTGCGCAACCTCCCAGACGCCGCCCGTCTCCTCGCCCATGCCCACGCCGATGGCCGAGAGCGTGACCATGGCCAGCACCACGAAGATGTCCTGAACGATCAGGAACCCCAGCGCGATCTTGCCGTGCAGCGCGCCGATCTCCTGCTTGTCCGACAGCAGCTTGACGATGATGATGGTCGAGGAAAATGTCAGCGCCACCGCGACATAGATCGACGTGACCACGTCGATGCCCAGCGCCAGGCAGATGAAGAAGCCGAACAGCACGGTGAAGGTGATCTGCCCGAGCCCCGTCGCCACGGCGACCTTGCCCAGATTGCGCACGAGGCTGACATCGAGCTTCAGCCCGACAAGGAACAAGAGCACCGCAATCGAGATCTGGCTGAGCGTCTCGATGAACTCGACCGACGATACGAGTCCCAGCGCATCCGGCCCGGCCAGCACCCCGACCGCGATGAACGCAACGACAAGCGGCTGGCGCAGCAGCAGCCCGATGAACCCGACCCCTGCCGCCAGCAGCACCAGAAGCGCGATCTCGTAGAAGATAGAAGCGAAATTCGCGTCCAATTTGTCCTCACATGATGGCCAGACCGCAATGTCCCGACCGCGCGTGCAGGCGTGGCGGGCTCTGAGCGGGCGTCAGAGTGCAGAGTGCAGCTTCCCGCTGCAACAATCGTCGTGCCTTCGTCCAAGCGGGGAAACGGGTGATCCGTACCGGCGAGTGGATGTTCCGTCGCAGGCATCGCTGGTTCGAACCCCGGCGGGTATAGTTCGCCACGCGATGACGACGCGGTCCTGCCCGGTTCTGTCGGGGCGGGGGAACTCCATGATCTTGGTTCGCATGCGCGAAACCCTCCGCTTACGGGCGCTGCCGCCGCATGGTGCACAGGTATAGGCGTCGGACAATAGGTCATGCGTCACATGCTGGCAATCTGGGTCCAGGCAGTGCTCCGCCGAGACCTCGGTGGTCGCGCTGGACAAGCGCTGATCCTTTCCGCCTCTCGCTGCGCGTGGGTGCAATGCCTGCCATCGCCTCGCCTGTTCAACGCCAGACCTACACCGGGACAGCCCCGCCAGCCTTTTCCGGTGAGTGGCGCCGGGCTGTGGAGCGATACGGCGCCACCTGTCCACCTTCGCGGGTCCTTCCGGGGCCAAATCGTATACGGGGCAGCTGAGCGCGCGAGTTCAGCCGGTGCAAACTGTGATAAGGGGTTGAAAATGCAGATAGTCCTGGAGCTTAACCTAGGAGGCCAGCCGGTGCACCGCATCGGCGGGCGCGACTTGTGCAAGCTGCTGGATATTTCGCCTTGGTCGGTGAACCGACACGGTCTGTCAATAATGGACCGAAAGACCGGAGCCATGTGCGAAACGCGTCCTGGCCTCGGTCGCGGTCGGCATATGCCCGCGGTTGCGGTCATGGAGTCCACGGATCTCGGTGTCGGTATGAATCGTGGGGGCATCACCTCGCGGTTTGCGCGTCATTCCCGCAAGCCGTTCGCGCAGCCAGGGGATGTTGGTTGTGGAGACGATCGCGAAGATCAGGCGTGCGCACTTCGTCGAAGGCAAGTCAATCAAGCAGATCTGCCGTGAGCTGTGGTTGTCGCGGAACACGGTGCGCAAGGTCATCCGATCGGGAGCGACCGAGTTCACGTATGACCGCACGACGCAGCCGCGTCCGAAGATCGATCCCTGGCCGTCGGAGCTGGACGACATGCCGACCGAGAATGCCCGGCGGCCGAAGCGTGAACGGCTGACGCTGATCCGGATCTACGAGGAGCTGCGCAACCGCGGCTATGACGGCAGCTATGATGCTGTCCGGCGCTATGCGTCCAGTTGGTCGAACGCGACGCAGGAAGCCTCGGCCAGCGGGATCGTGGGGTGGCTGGGCAGGCCGTGCTCGATGACCTCGGGCTGCGCTTTGCCTCCCCGGCATGCTACCGTTCGAGGGCGTGGGCGGCGGCGCGGAGATCGAGGCGATCCTCGGCGACATCAAGTCGACTTCGGCTTCGCTTGCGCGTGAGTATCAGGCGCGTGCACGGCACAGGACGCAGCCGAGCGCGCCCGCTGACGGCTGCACGACGACGAAACCGACACCCGCGGCCCAGACCGTCGGTCAAGAAAGCGCGGAGGAGCGTAGGATGCTCGCCTGGTTCGACCGCCACTTCTCCATCGCCCTGCCGCCAGGGCGGTTTCTGCGCAACACGGTGCTGCTCAGCCTTGCGGCCCTCGCGCCGGTGCTTGGCCTCTACATCGCGCGCACGCCCGGCTTTGCCGGGCATCTGGCCGGCACGGAGGGGGCGCTGAGGCCATTCCTGCGCCAGATCCTGACGAATGGGCTGCCGGTCGTGTTGGCCGTGAACTGGGTCGCGCTGATCCTGTTCGCCCGGGCACGGGCGGGGACGATCCGCACCGGCGCGGCGCTGGCTCTCGACTTCGCCGCGCGTATCGGGCTGTTCGCGGCGCTGAACGGGGCGGTTTTCGTCGTCTCGGCCCTCGTCTTCGGCTCCTTCGGGGGCGATCCGGCCCAGGCGCTGGGCGCGCTCGGGCCGACGCTGGCGCGCGCCGCCGCCTTCGACAACCTGGCCGGCGTCTATCTGTACGCGACGCTGGTCGGCGCTCTGCCGCTGCACATGACCCTGGTCGCGATCATGGTCGCACAGCGCGGGCACCGAGGCGCCCGGCTGACTTCGCTGGCCCTACCTGCCGTTGGTATCGTTGCCGTTCAGCTCATGGTGCTGACGGGGCTGGGGTGGGTGCTGTCGTGGCTGGTGTGAGGCCGTGGTTGTGTCTATCGAGATGCGCGACGCGCTTTGTCATCCCGCGAGCTATGCTGAAATCTGGGTGACGCGGCCTGATCAAGCGGCGCGGCTTGTGGTGTCGGTTTCGGCGACACCGTCGGTGAATGTGACGCCTTCGATGACCATTGGCAACGGGTTCGCGCCCTTCAGGCGGCGCCATGTTTTCGCGGCGGCCAGCCGGTAGGCCCGCTCCATCGACAGCCCGCCCGGCCGCGAGGTCAGAAGCGGGATCTGCC
>CAZMBT010000026.1:0-16102 GCA_964564395.1 uncultured Alkalilacustris sp. | reverse complement strand
GTCTTCTGGCGCAGCTTGTCGGGCCCGGCCTGCCCAGGCTGGCGGGTCCGCAGGGCGCGCGGATCTGGCTGTTCGCGGCGGGGATGGGGCTGTTCTCGAACGCGCTGCCCTTCACCTTGCTCGCATGGGGGCAGCAGCATGTGGCGTCCGGTTTTGCGGGCATCACGATGGCTGCCGTTCCGTTGTTCACGCTGGGGCTGGCACATTTTCTGGTAGCCGGGGAGCGGCTTGGCGGCGCGCGTGTCGCGGGCTTCCTGATGGGGCTGGCCGGGGTTGCGGTGCTGATCGGCCCCGCCGCGCTGGAAACCCGCGGCGCTGCCGCAGAAGGTGTTGCGCGGATTGCCTGCCTGATGGCGGCGGCCAGCTATGCGGTCGGGTCCATCGTGACGCGGCGCTGTCCGCCCGTGGCGCTGATGTCGCTGTCGGCGGCGGTCCTGCTGGTCGCGGCTTTGGCGATGGTGCCGCTGGCATTGCTTCTGGAAGGGGTGCCGCGCCTGCAGATGCCGCTTCGGTCCTGGGGCGCCGTGCTCTATCTGGGGATCGGGCCAACGGCGCTGGCGACGCTGATCCTGGTGCGGGTGATCCGCAGCGCCGGCCCCGGCTTCCTGTCGCAGGTGAATTACCAGGTGCCCGTCTGGTCGGTGATCTTCGGGGTGATGATCCTCGGTGAGGATCTGCCGCCGCAGTTCCTGTTCGCTCTGGCGCTGATCCTGGGCGGGCTCGCGCTCAGCCGCGCCGGGCCGTGGCGGCGCCGCCCCTGAGGCCGGCGGAGGAGGGGCGTCAGGATCCGGCCGCGGGCGTGCCGGGCATCGTGCCGCGGATATCATCGATCACGCTGCGCAGGATCTGCTCATCCTCGCATTCGGCCATCACCCGGATCAGCGGTTCGGTCCCCGACTTGCGGATCAGCAGGCGGCCGCGCCCGGCGAGTCTGGCTTCGGCATCGCTGATCGCGGCCTGCACCGTGTTCAGCGCCAGCGGGTCCTCGCCCGGCGCGTAGCGCACATTCTCCAGCCTTTGGGGTACGGGCTCGAAGCTGCGCACAAGCTGGCTGGCCGGTGCGTTGCCATCGATCATCGCTGCAAGGAACTGCAGCCCGGCGATCAGGCCGTCGCCGGTGGTCGCGTAATCGGTCATGACGATATGGCCGGACTGCTCTCCACCGAGGTTCCATCCGCTTCGGCGCATGGCTTCCACCACGTAGCGGTCGCCGACCTTGGTGCGATGCAGGTTGATGCCACGCCCGCTCAGATAGCGCTCCAGCCCCAGATTGGACATGACAGTGGCCACGAGCGTGTTGTCCACCAGCCGCCCGGCTTCGGCCCAGCGCCGGGCCATCAGTGCCATGATCTGATCACCATCGGCGAGCGTGCCGGTCTCATCCAGGATCATCAGCCGATCGGCATCGCCGTCGAGGCACAGCCCGACATGCGCGCCCTCCTGCCGGACCAGCTCGGCGGCGGCGGCGGTGTCCGTCGATCCGACGCCCTTGTTGATGTTGAAACCGTCGGGCGCGACACCCAGCGGTATCACGTCGGCGCCCAGTTCCCACAGCACGTCGGGCGCGGCGCGCCATGCCGCGCCATTGGCGCAATCGACGACGACGCGCAGGCCCGACAGCCGGCGTTCGCGCGGAAAGGTGGTCTTGACGTATTCGACATAGCGGCCGCGCCCGTCCTCGATCCGCCTGGCGCGGCCGATGCTTTCGGGGCCGGGGGGAACGATCTCGCCGCCGAGAATGGCCTCGATCTCGGTCTCGGCGGCATCGGACAACTTGAAGCCGTCGGGCCCGAAGAACTTGATCCCGTTATCGGCGTAGGGGTTGTGCGACGCCGAGATCATGACCCCGAGATCGGCGCGCATCGATCGTGTCAGAAAGCCCACGGCCGGCGTCGGTACGGGGCCGAGCAGGAGCACGTTCATCCCCGTCGCGGTCAGCCCGGCCGTCAGCGCCGTTTCCAGCATGTAGCCCGAGCGCCGCGTGTCCTTGCCGATCACGACGCGGTGCCCGTTGCGCCCGTCGCGCCGAAAGAAGCGGCCGGCTGCCATGCCCAGCTTCAGCGCGAAATCGGCGGTCATGGGATAGGTGTTCGCCGTTCCGCGCACCCCGTCCGTTCCGAAGATCCTTCGTGCCATCGTGCTCACTCGTCCCCCGATGTGATCGCCTGCCACAGGTCGAGCCCCTGCCGGGTTTCGCCGACATCATGCACCCGTATGATCTGGACCCCTTGTGCCACGCCGGCCAGCGCGCTGGCAATGGATCCGGGCATCCGCGCGGCGCCGCCGGGCGCCCCGCTCAGCGTACCGATGAAACGCTTGCGGGAGGCCCCCAGTAGGATCGGGCATCCAAGACCGTGAAACAGCGACAGCCCCTGCAGAAGTGCGAGGTTGTGCGCCACCGTCTTGCCAAAGCCGATGCCCGGATCGACGATGATGCCGCGCCGGTCCAGGCCGGCGGCCTCCGCGGCGGCGATGCGGGCGGCCAGCATGTCGTAGACGTCGAGCAACACGTTGTCGTAGCGCGGATTGTCCTGCATGTCCCTGGGCGTGCCCTGCGCATGCATCAGGCAGACCGGAGCCTGCGCGCTCGCGCAGAACGGAGCCAGCGCCGGGTCGTGCGACAACGCCGAGACGTCGTTGACGAGGTTGGCCCCCGCCGCGAGGGCGACCTCGGCGACCGGCATCTTGCGCGTGTCGATCGATATCGGCGTGGTCAGCCCACCGTAGCGGAGCGCCGCGATCAGCGGCTGTGTCCGGGCGATCTCGTCGGTGATCGGTACTTCGGATGCGCCCGGACGGGTGGATTCGCCGCCGATGTCCAGAATGTCGGCGCCTGCCTGCGTGATCTCGCGGGCACGCGACAGGGCTGCGTCCGGGGCAAAGAACTGTCCGCCATCCGAGAAGCTGTCCGGCGTGACGTTGATGATGCCCATCAGCCGCGGCCGCTCCAGCGTCAACCCGGCGACCGGCGCGCGCGGCGCGCTGAGCGTTGAGAGCACATCGCCGGGGATCTCGGCTGCGGGAACCACCCCGCCTGTTCCGGTGCGCGTCAGGACCTCGGCGCGGTCGAACCAGCACCAGCCACCGGCCAGGGGGACGGCCTCCGGCGGGCGCGCAGCGTCGGTCATTGCGATGGGGCGGTAGTACTCCATCGGATCAGCTTATGCTGCGCTGCAGAAGTTGGCAATCACGACGCCGACTCGTGCACGATGGCTACGCGGCTTCCTGCCGGGGCGCTGCCGCCGCCCACCAGGATGAGCTGATCGGCTGCGAGCGTTTCGGCCAGCCAGAGCGACAGCGCAACCGCGTCGCGCGGGCTTGTCTTCGGCCCGTCGACGGCATCGAGGACCAGCTTCGAGGGCGCCCAGACGATCATCTGACCCTGCCGCATGGCCCAGTCGATCTCGGTGCGGCTCTCCACGACGACGCAGCGCGGATCGCGTCCCGCGAGGACCCAGGCATTCTGTTCGATCGCCAGCAGGTCGATGCGCCGCTGCGCCGCGTTCGCCCCGGCCGCCGGTGCCCGCGCATCAGGCATCCCCACGCTGAGCACGATCGGCCGCCCGCGCGCCTCAAGCGCGTCGAGCCGTGCCGCCAGCCCCGGATCCGCGATCGCGGCGTTCGACAGATGCACCACGATCGGGTGCAGCGCCGCCTCGGCGCCGGTATGGTGGTCGATGGCGCGCAGCGGCGCCTGCGCGCGTGCCCGCGCGATCTCCACCCCCAGCGCGCCGGACCCGCGGTCCAGTTTTTCGACACGCACGAAGGCGCGCATGGCCTGGGGTTCCAGCAGAATCCGTTCTGCCACCCGCTCGGCCAGCGTCTCAAGCAGGTTGAGCCGCTCCTCCGCCAGTTCGGCGGCGATCGCCTCGGTAATTCGGTCGTAGGACAGAATACGGTCCACATCGTCGCACAGCGGTTCGGGATGCGGTCGCACCTCGACGACAACGTTGAAACGCAGGCGTTGCGTCGCGCCGCGCTCGGCCTGAAAGGCGCCGATCTCGGCATTGACGACATGATCGCGCAGACTGATCCGGTCACGCGGATCAGCGCTGGCAGAGGCTTGTGCGCGCTCTTCGGGATGTGCGAAGGCGAGGCGGATATCGGTGCTCATGGCGCGGCTCCGGTTCGTTCGGTGCGCTGCATAGCCCGGATACCACCGCGCACCCGGCGGGATTGCGTCACAATGTGCTGTGATCGCGACGTTTTCAGTTGCTCGTAAGGCGCACCGGCTGGCGATAGAAGAGATGGGCGCCGATCCGCGCCGTGCGCTCGAAAACGCGTGACCAGCGCGGCGCGACCGCAGTGGTATGGAAATGCGTCGCACCGTCGGTCAGGCCATTGGGCACTGGCCCGAGGATGGCATGGGCGATGCGACCGGCGCGCTCATACGCGGCGGGTTCGGCGATGCGTTCCGAGTTTCCGTCGCAGGTGAAGGAAAACTGGCAGCCGCTGCCGTTTTCGCTGCCTTGATACACCACATCGCAGACAGTGTCGGGGTATTCGACGGCATCGACCCGGTTCAGGATCACTTCCGCGACCGCGAACTGCCCCTTGATGCTTTCGCCGCGCGCCTCGTGATACAGGGCGCCGGCCAGGCATTTCCATTGCGTGTCCCCTTCAGCCGGGAACTGTTGCAGCCACGTGGTCCCGTAGGGTTCGCCATTCACGGCCGCGGCGTCGTCGGGCGCTGCAGTGAGCTTTTGCATGTGGCCGGGTGCGACACTCTCCAGTGCGGCGCGCTCCTCGCCGAACAGGGCGGCGAGCTGCGCATCCATTCCCCCATCGGGATGATCGCCGCTGCGCGCCTGCGCCCCGGCTGTCGCGGCGGCGAGTCCGGCCGCAAACGTCGTGAACACGGTGATGCTTCGCAACGTAAAGCCGCGCATGACCATTCTCCTTCACAGGCGACGGGCATGTCCGCCGGATCGGGGCCTTCTAGACCAAAGTGTCGGGCGGGTCCAGACAGGCTGCCCGATGCCCGGCGAAGTTACGCCTGTGCCGGCCCGTCCGTGGGTGCGGGGCGTGGATCCTGCAGGGCATGCTGGGCCGCGGCCAAGCGTGCCACGGGCACCCGGAACGGTGAGCACGACACGTAATCAAGCCCGTTCAGCCGGCAATACGCGATCGATTCGGGGTTGCCGCCGTGCTCGCCACAGACTGAAAGCACAAGCTGCGGCCGCGCTGCACGCCCGCGCTGCACGCCGATTCCGAGCAATTCGCCGACGCCGTCCAGATCGAGGGTCTGAAAGGGGTCCTCGGGATACACACCCTGCTGGACATAGGTGTTCATGAAGCGCCCGGCGTCATCGCGCGACAGCCCGTAGGTCATCTGCGTCAGATCGTTGGTGCCGAAGCTGAGAAAGTCGGTGTGCTGCGCGATTTCGCCGGCGCGCAATGCGGCGCGCGGCGTTTCCACCATCACGCCGAGCCGGTAGTCGAAGGCGCAGCCGCGCTCGATCCGCACGGATGCGGCGACCGCGTCGATGCGCGCCTTCACCAGTTCGACCTCGCGCTTGGCGGAGACCAGCGGGATCATGATCTCGGGCACCACCGGCTCGCCGTTGCGCGAGGCGTCGAGCGTGGCCTCGAAGATCGCGCGGGCCTGCATCTCGTAGATCTCGGGCATCGTGATTCCCAGGCGGACCCCGCGCATGCCCAGCATCGGGTTGAATTCGGACAGCGCCTCGGCACGCCGCGTCACCTCCGAGAGCGGCTTGTCCAGCGCGTCGGCGAGGTTGCGCAGGCCCTCGCGGCCATGTGGCAGGAACTCGTGCAGCGGCGGATCGAACAGCCGGATACAGACCGGCAGACCCTGCATGATCTCGAACAGATGGGTGAAATCCGCCCGCTGCATCGGCAGCAACCGGTCGAGCGCGGCGCGCCGGTCCTCGACGGTGTCGGCGAAGATCATCTCGCGCATTACGGTCAGACGGTCATCCTCGAAGAACATGTGCTCGGTGCGGCACAGCCCGATGCCCTCGGCGTCGAACTGGCGCGCGATGGTGGCGTCGGCGGGCGTATCGGCATTGGCGCGCACGCCGATGTCGCGCGCCGCGTCGGCCCATGTCATCAGGGTGCGAAAGCTGTCGTCGAGCGCCGGCTCCAGCAATCCGACCGCCCCCGACAGCACCTCGCCATGCGTTCCGTCAAGGGTAATCTCGTCGCCCTCGCGCAGCACACGGCCCTTGGGGGCGGTGATCTGGCGGGCATGGGCGTCGATGCGCAGCCCCGTAGCGCCGACGATGCAGGGCAGCCCGAGCCCGCGCCCGATCACGGCGGCATGGCTGGTCATGCCGCCGCGCTCGGTCAGCACGCCCGAGGCGGCGTGCATGCCGCGGATATCCTCGGGGGTGGTCTCGCGACGCACAAGGATGCAGGGCTCTCCGCGCGACGCGCTGGCCTGCGCCGCGCTGGAGGAAAAGACGATCCGCCCGCGCGCGGCGCCGGGGCTGGCGGCGATCCCGCGCGCGATCGTGTCGCGTTCGCTGCTCGGGTCGATCTGATGATGCAGAAGGTCCGACAGTGCCCGCGGGTTCATCCGCATCAGCGCCTCGCCACGGTCGATCACGCCGTCCTGCGCCAGCGCGACCGCGATGCGCACATCCGCCCGCGCGCTACGCGCGATCCGTACGGCGTCGAGAACGTGAAGCGCTCCGTCCTCGAGGGTGAACTCGATCTGCATTTCCTCGCGCAGCCGGGCGCGGCAGCGCCCGCCGTAGTCCACGAGCCGGGCGAACACGTCGGGGCAGCGTTCCTCCAGCGACGGGCCGCGCGGGTCGCGCGTCAGGTACAGCGCGCCCGGCGCGTCCGTGACGACGGCGTCGCGGCCCTGGCTCTGGCCCAGATAGCGGCCGGTGACCTGTGGCGCTCCGGTTTGCGGGTCGACGAACTGGATGACGCCCGCGCCGCTCTCGCCGCGCCCGATCCCCAGCGCCATCTGTTGCACCACAAGGCCCAGCCCCGCCTCGGCCGGGGCACCGCGCGCCTGGCGCAAGAGCCGCGCGGAGGTGCCCTCCCAGGCACGAGCCATGGAGCGCAGCACCTGTGCCAACTGATCTGCCGGCTCCTGCGGGAAGGGGACCTCCATCTCCGCCTCATAAGCGCGCAGTGCATCGCGCAGTGCCGATGCCGATCCCTCGCACCCCTGCACGATGTCGAACATGTCCGGGTCGAGGCGGTCGACATGGGCGCTGTAGGCCTGCACGAACCGCAGATAGAGCGCATTCGCTGCCGCTTCGCCGTGGCGCTCGGCGAGTTCGGCGTGGCGCGCGGCGTTCATGCCGATATTGAGCAGAGAGCCGGGCCCCCCCCATGCCGCATTCTCGGAACTCGGTCGCACCGAGACGAGCGGCGCGGGGCCGAAGCGCGACAACAAGGCGGCGGTGTCGGGCAGATGCCCGGCTGCGATGGCGCGTACCGCAGCGCAGGACAGGGCAATGGTGCGCGGCACCGGCAGGCCCAGCGCGATCAGTCTCTGCAGGCATTTCGCACGATCGCCATGGTCGGACACGGTGATCGCCGCGTCGGCCGTGATTTCCGTGAAGCCGGGTTTCTGGGGGCGTTTCTGCACTGCGGCACCTGTTGTTGCTGGCAACATAAACGTATCGCCAGCACAGGCAAGGCATGCGGCGCATCTGCGCGCTTGCGCCGCCGCCGTCGGGGGCGGCGTCGATGCCGGTTCAGCCGCTCAGCAGCATGAGCCAGACCCAGGTGCCGGGGATCGACAGCGCGGTGCCGATCAGCACCGATGACGCCGCAACGCGGCGCGCCCGGCCATAGAGATTGGCGAAGACATAGGCGTTCACCCCGGGTGCCATCGCCGCCGTCACGACGGCGGATCGGAACGCCCCCTCGCTCAGCGTCAGGGCCGTTCCCATGCCCCACACGATGGCCGGATGCATGAGCAGCGACACCGCGCAGACATAGCCGATGACGCGCAGATCGCCCTCGGGCCGGTAGCGGTAGAGGATGCCGCCGAGCCCGAACAGCGCCGCCGGCAGCGCCGCGCGCACCATCAGATCCAGCGCATCCAGAAGCACCCCGGGCAGGGAGATACCGGACAGGTTGACCGCGAACCCCAGCGCGATGCCGATGACCAGCGCGTTTCGGAACATCGCCGCCAGCACCCGCCCGCCGGTTTCGCGCAGGGTGCCGCCGCGGTTGCGCACGATCTCCATCACGGTGATGCCGAGACCATAGCAGAAGGGCGAGTGCAGCGCGATGATGGCGTAGTTGGGTTGCAGCGCGTCGGCACCATAGGCGCGTTCGGTGATCGGCAGGCCGAGCAGCAGCGAGTTCGAGAACAGACAGCAGAATCCGATCGCCGCGCAATCCTCCCAGGGGCGCCCGAATATCAGGCGCGCACCGAAGAACCCGGCCAGAAACCCGGCCGTGGCGCCGGTATAGAAGGCGATCAGAAGGGCGGCGTCGAGGATCTGATCCAGTTCCAGCGTGGCGATCGCCAGAAACAGCAGGCAGGGTATGGCAAAGTTCTGCGTGAACCGCATCAACCCGTCGACACCGGCATCGCTGAACAATCCGCGCCAGACCACGACATACCCGAAGCCGATGACCAGAAAGACCGGCAGGATGACCTCGAGCAGCGCCTGCATCCGGTCAGAGCCGGTAGGTTATGGTCATGCCGTCATGCGCGGGGGTGACATGGTCCGGCGTTTCCCGCACCAGCGTGTCATGGTCGAGATCGATATGCATGTTGGTCAGGATGGCGCGGCGCGGCGCGGCGCGCGCGATCCATTCCAGCGACAGTGCGAGATGCGCATGCGTCGGGTGCGGGTCGCGGCGCAGGGCGTCCAGTATCCAGCAATCGAGCCCCTCCAGAAGCGGCCAGCACGCCTCGGGGATGGTGACGACATCGGGCAGATAGACCAGGTCGCCGACGCGGAAGCCCAGCGCCGACATGGTGCCGTGACCGACCTCGAACGGGGTCAGCGTGATGTCGCCGCCGGCACCGCCGATCGTGACGTCGCCGCGGATGGTGTACATGTTCAGGATCGGCGGGTAATCGGACCCTTCCGGCTGCACGAAGGCGTAGCCGAAACGCGCGAACAGCGCCTCCTGCGTGGGGCCGTCGGCCCATACGTTCAGCCGCTTGCGGGTATTGTAGACGATCTGGCGCAGATCATCGAGGCCGTGCACGTGGTCGGCATGGCTGTGCGTGTAGACCACGCCGTCCAGCGCGCCCACACCCGCATCCAGAAGCTGCGCGCGCATGTCCGGCGAGGTGTCGATCAGCACGCGCGTGACACCGTCCGCGGTGTCGCGCTCGATCAGCAGCGAACAGCGCCGGCGCTGGTTGCGCGGATTCTGCGGATCGCATGCCCCCCAGTTGTTGCCCAGCCGCGGCACGCCGCCGGATGAGCCGCATCCGAGGATCGTGAAGCGCAGCTCGGCCATCAGGCGGCCCGCCGATAGGCGGCAGCCTTGGCGAAGAGCCGGTCGAAATTGGCGCTGGTCTGGCGCGCGAAGTCGGCATACGCCATTTCGAACAGCGCCGCGCCCCGTTCGGCGGTATGGACGGTGTAGGCCGGTTCGTTGCGCCGCCCGCGATGCGGTGGCGGGGCCAGATAGGGCGCGTCGGTCTCCACCAGGATGCGCTCGACCGGGGCAGCGGCGAAGATGGCGCGCAGGCTGTCGGATTTCGGAAAGGCGGCAATCCCCGACATCGACAGGTAGAAGCCCAGACCCAGCGCCGTCTCGGCCAGCTCGGGACCCGAGGAATAGCAATGCATGACGCAGTCGTAGGGGCCGGCGGCGTGCTCCTCGCCGAGGATGCGGGCCATGTCCGCATCGGCGCTGCGCGCATGGATGATCAGCGGCAATCCGGTGCGCCGCGCCGCCTCGATATGGATGCGCAGGCTTTCGCATTGGCGCGCGGCGCTTTCGGCTGTGTAATGATAATCGAGGCCGGATTCGCCGATGCCGACGCATTTGGGGTGCTGCGCGAAGCGCTCCAGCTCCGCGACGGTCACCATCGGCTCATCCGCCACGCTCATCGGGTGGGTGCCGGCGCTGAAGAAGACACCCTCATACGCCTCGGCGATGGCGCGCACCTGCGGTTCCAGCCGGGGCTTCGTGCAGATGCTGACCATGCGCGTGACGCCGGCTGCACGGGCGCGCGCGATCACGGCGTCAAGTTCCTCGTGCAGTTCGGGAAAATCCAGATGGCAATGGCTGTCGACGATTTCGGGACTGTCCGTCATGAAGAACCTTTTGCAACGTCAGGCCGGCTGCGCATCGCGTGAAGCCGCCGCGTCCAGCTTGAGCAACATATCGAGCACCACCGCGCCGGGGTCAAGGTTGACCGCCCGGGCCGTGCGTCCCCGTGCGCTGAGGCTTTGCTGCATCTCGGCCCAGCGGCGCGCGGCCTGCGGTCCGGGGCAAAGCCGCGCCATCAGCGCGGCTTCGCCCTGCGCCGCCTCGGGTTCGGGGGCGACCCCGGCGCCGCTGCGTGCAAGCCGTGTCAGGAACAGCTCGAACAGGCGCAACATGAGATCGAAGCGCGTTTCCTTGGCCCGCCCGACGACCGAATCGGCGAGGGCGATGGCCGCCGTCCGATCCAGCCCCGGCGCGGTCGCGCATACGGCCAGCAATTCGCGATAGAGGGCCAGACCGCCAAGACCGGTAAGCCGGACCGCTTCGCCCACCGAGCCGCCGGACAGCGCCGACAGCGCCGCGGCGTCCGCCGCCGCGTCGTCCTGGCCTGCCGCCGCAAGGGCCGCCGCCATGTCCCGCGCGCCGAGCGTGGCGAGCCGCAGTTCGCGACAACGCGACCGGATGGTGGGCAACAGCGCCGAGGGCTGGTGGCTGACCAGCAACAGCGTGGCGTCGGCCGGGGGCTCTTCGAGAAGCTTGAGCAAGGCGTTCGCGGCCTGGGCGTTCATCTCGTCGGCGCAATCCACGATCACCACGCGGCGCCCGCCATCGGCGGCCGACAGGGCAAAGAAGGCGTGGAGCCTGCGTACCTCCTCGACGGTGATGACGGTCCTGAGCCCCGGCGGACGCCGCTTGTCGTCCCAGCCGCGCCGGACCAGATGCAGCCGCGGCTCGGAGAGCGCGGCGATGCGACGCGCGACGGGATGATCGGGCGCCACGGCGAGGCAGTCGGGTGCCGGCGGAGCATCCGCGAACAGGCTGCCGTCCTGCGCCGTCGCCGGCTGGGCCAGCAGAAAGCGCGCGATGCGCCACGCCAGCGTCGCCTTGCCGATGCCGCGCGGTCCCGTGATCAGCCAGCCATGATGCAGCCGGTCGCGGTTGAACGCGTCCAGAAACGTCGCCTCCGCCGCCGCCTGCCCGACGAGGTTCAGCGTCTCGCGCGGGTGGGCCGCGCCGTCCACGCGGTCCGGTTCGGGGGTGGGAGTCTCGGGTGTCATCGGTCGCGCCGGTGTGTCATGGTCAGGGCCGGTCGGGCAGCGCGGCATTGACCGCAGCGTCGATTTCGTCGGCGATTTCAGCCTCGGCGCGGTCGCCGTCGATGACCCGGCAGCGGGCGGGAAACTCCCGCGCCAGCGCCAGAAACCCGTCGCGCAGCCGGATCTGAAAGTCCAGCCCGAGGTCCTCGAACCGTGTTTCGGCGCCGCTGCGCTGCAACCCGCGTGTCAACGCCCGCTGCGGGTCCATGTCGATGATGAAAGTCAGATCGGGATCGCAGCCGATCATGCGCCCGTGCAGCGCATCGACCATATCGCGCAGCTGGCCGCGCACCGACCCCTGATAGACGCGGGTGGAATCGGCGAACCGGTCACACAGAACGGTGTCACCGCGCGCGATGGCAGGCCGGATCGTCTTTTCCAGATGGTCCCGGCGCGCCGCGGTGAACAACAGGATCTCGGTCTCTGCGGACCAGCGTCCCTCGGCCCCCGAGACCAGGAGTCGCCGAATCTCCTCGGCGCCCGGCGACCCGCCCGGCTCGCGCGTCAGAACGACCGGTTGGCCGCGCGCACGCAACCGCTCGGCAAGCTGCCGCGCCTGCGTGGATTTGCCCGCGCCGTCGATACCCTCGAAGCTGATGAAGCTGCCTTTCGCCGCCATGCCTCAAAAGCCCGCTGCCTCGTCACGCAGCTGGCGCATCAGCAACGTGGCGGCGGCGCGCAGGCGCACGCCGAAACCGCCCCGCGCGACCGCATGATCGGCCACCAGCGGCACGCGCACCGTCTCCATCTCGGGCACCTCGATGACGAGCTGGCCGATCTGCTGGCCGGCGCTGATCGGAGCCTCGACCGGCCCTTCATACTCGACGCGGGCCGAAAGCTCTTCCTGTACTGTTGCGGGCAGCAGCAGGTGCAGATCCTCGGCCACCGACAGGGCGACGGAGTCGGCCTCGCCCAGCCAGACATCGGCGCTGGCCACGCGCGCGCCGGCCTGCACGACATCGCGCATCACGAATTGCCGGAACGCCCAGTTGATGATCCGCTCGGCTTCCTCGATCCGCGCGGAGCTGCTGTCGAGGCCGCTGAAGGCGAAGACGATGCGCCTGTCGCCCTGCCGGGCGGAGCCGGTCAGGCTGTAGCCAGCCTCGGAGGTGAAGCCCGTCTTCAGCCCGTCCATGCCGAGCCCGTCGCCGAGCAGAGGCAGCCGGTTCTCCTGCGTGATGTTGTTCCATGTCGCTTCCGGTTCGGACAGCACGTCGTAGTACTGAGGGAACTCGGTGATCAGCCGCTGCGCCAGGATGGTAAGATCGCGCATGCTCATGCGGTGTTCCGGGTCCGGCCAGCCCGATGCGTTGGCGATGGTCGTCTGCTCCATGCCGAGTGCGCGCGCGCGCTCGGTCGCGCGGCGGGCGAAGGTCTCCTCGGTGCCGGCCAGCCCCTCGGCCACCACGACCGTCGCATCATTGCCCGACAACACGGCGATCCCGCGGATGAGATCCTCGGCGGTCGGGCGATCGCGCTCGTCGAGGAACATCTTGGAGCCACCCATCTGGCGCGCGCGGGACGAGACGCTGAAGGTTTCGTCGAGCGAAACGCGGCCATCCTCGATTGCCTCGAAAAGCATGTTCAGCGTCATCAGCTTCGACATCGATGCCGGCGGCAGCGGGACATCGGCGTTTTTTTCCAGCAAGGTCGTGCCCGTGGTCATGTCGACCACGATCGCGGCCTCGGCACGGGTGTCGAAATCCGCGCTGGCGGGCGCGGCCATGGCCAGTGTGGCCAGCAGAAGCGCTGCGCCGCTGCGGATCGTCACGGCGCAGCGCGCGCCGATCTCAGCGAGCGGCGAAATAGGCATCATTGAATCCCATCTCCTTCACGGTTTCGAGCAGGGCGTCACGTTCCCGGGCATTGCGCGCGGGGCCCACCGTCACGCGCCAGAATGCCTGTCCCTGGCTTTCCTCTTCATGCAGGTTGGGCAGCAGCCCGGCTTCACGCATCCGCTCGCCGGTGGCCGACGCGTTCTCCTCGACGCTGAAGATGCCGATCTGGATGAAGGGCCGGTCCAGATCGCTTTGAACGGGCGCTGGGGTCGCGGGCGTTGCCGCGGCCTCGTCGGGTTGGTCGGCTGCATCCGGTGTTGCGTCCGCGACGGGCGCATCATCGAGCGAAGCGGTCTCGATGGCGGCTTCGGCGGTGTCGGGGTCCGCATCCTCGGCCACCTCCTCGCGCCGAAGCGCCGTCACGTTGAGCTCCGTGGGCTGGCCCGCGACCAGCTCCAGCGCCTGCGCAGCGTCCGAGGACACCTGCAGGGGCGGGCCGGCCTGTTCGCGCTCACGCCGGAACAACGCCCCGATCACGAAGGTGCCGGCATCGGGATTGCGGATGATCACCCGTTCGGGGTCGCCGACATCGGGATGCGCCACCCACACACCACCCAATGAGGGACGACCGTCCCACAAGCCCCGCTCGGTCAGCTGAAAGACGTCCGGTGCCTCGACGTCGCGTTCGACGAGGGTGATCGACTCGCCATTGCCCGCCCCGGCATCGCGCGACGGGGTGTCGTCGTCCGTTCCCGGCAGCTTGAGCGCGCCATCCTCGCATCCTGCCAGCACCAGCGCCGCGATCGACACGGCACATAGCGTGAATCCCGTTCTTGCCATCTTGCCCCCTTGCGGCGCATGTCGCTGACCCATGACCGCGTCTGCTGTTATGTGCGATTGCGGGTTCCGTGCAACCGCTTCTGCCTCTGCGCGCATCATATCCCCGACGGTGCAGCATGGGAAGGGCGCGCAGCGCACGGCGCGACGCCGTGGCGAGGGTGCTGAACACCACACCGTCCGCGTTGACGCCAGCCTGCAAAATGCGGACACTTGCGCTTACCAGAATCGCGCGCGCAGACGCGCCAAGAAAAACCGAGGCAGTCTCATGAAATCCCTGTTTTCCGTTGTCGCCCTTGCCGTAACGCTTCCGGCAATGCCCGTTCTTGCCGGTCCGATCGAAAACGCCTGCAACCGCTCCGACCGTGGGGCGGCCAATCCGGTGCTGTGCAGCTGCATTCAGACGGTCGCCAATCAGACCCTGTCGCGCGCCGATCAGCGCAAGGCGGCGCGGTTCTTCCGCGACCCGGATCGCGCACAGGAGGTGCGCATGTCGCGCTCGGCGGCCGACAACGCGTTCTGGAGCCGGTATCGCGCCTTCGGCGACAGCGCCGGGCACCGCTGCGCGTCCTGACCACGATCCGGGCGCGGGCGTCGACCGGTCATGCCCCTCTCGGCGGGTGCAGCCGGTCGAGAAGCCCGTTTCCGGCGCGTGAGATCATGTCGAAGGCACGGTCGAAGCCCCCTTCCACATAGGGGTCGGGCACATCGGTGTCCGGCTCCCCCGCATATGCCATGAACAACTCGACCGGTGTGGCGTTGCCCGGCGGACGCACCGCTTCCAGATCGCGCCGGTTGGCGGCGTCCATTGCGAGGATCAGATCGAAGCGGTCGAAATCCCGCGCGGTTACCTGACGCGCGCGCAGATCGGCGATGTCGTGCCCGCGGCGGCGGGCTTCGGCCCGGGCGCGCGAGTCCGGCGCCGCACCGACATGCCAGTCGCCGGTGCCGGCGCTGTCGGTGTGCAGCGCGATGCCGCGCCCGCGCGCGAGGTCGCGCACGACCCCTTCGGCGGTGGGCGAGCGGCAGATGTTGCCCAGACAGACGAAGAGGATGCGCGGCGCGGCGCCCGAGTCGTGGATCGTGCTCATGTGATCTCCCTCCAGGCAGTTTATCTGCGTCGCGCGGCCCCGACGTCAAGCGTGCAGTCTTGGCGTGCGCGGTCCCGCGCGCTAGCCTTGGGGCGCGGATGCAAGGACGGGAGGGACCATGATCGGGCATGTCGTGATCCTGACGGGGGCGGGCATTTCGGCCGAAAGCGGGCTGGGCACATTCCGCGATGCCGGCGGGTTGTGGTCGCAATACGATCTGGAGGACGTTGCGACTCCGGACGGGTTTCGCCGCGATCCCGAGCTTGTGCACGATTTCTATAACGCGCGGCGCGCCAACTGCCGCGCCGCGCACCCCAACCCGGCACATGCGGCGCTGGCGCGGCTGCAATCGGAGCATCCCGGGCGCGTGACCCTGATCACGCAGAATGTCGATGATCTGCACGAACGCGCCGGGGCGCGGGACGTGCTGCACATGCACGGCCGGCTCGACAGCGCGCTTTGCGCGGCCTGCGGGCATCGCTGGCCGGCGCCGGCCCGGATGTGGCCGCACGACCCGTGTCCGTCTTGCGGCGCGGCGGCAACGCGGCCTGACGTTGTCTGGTTCGGCGAGTACCCCCACCGGCTCGAGGAGATCTTCGCCGCGCTTTCCGAGGCCGACCTGTTCGTTGCCATCGGGACTTCGGGGGCGGTCTATCCGGCGGCGGCCTTCGTGGAGGACGCGGCGCGCGCGGGGGCCCGCACGATCGAGCTCAATCTGGAGCCGTCCGAGGTTGCCGCCGCTTTCGACGAGGCGCGCCAGGGCCCGGCCAGCGCTATCGTGCCCGCATGGGTGGAGGAGGTTCTGGCCGCCGGCGGGCGGCGCTGAGATGGGCCGCCTTTCGGCGGCCCGTGCCCATGCGGCCGATCAGTCGTGCTGCGCCCCATCGCCATGGGAATGACCGTCATGAGCGCCATGGTCATGGTGCCCGGACATGTCCTCGTGATCGGCCTCGCGCTCCAGATC
>CAZMBT010000025.1:0-16321 GCA_964564395.1 uncultured Alkalilacustris sp. | reverse complement strand
TCGGACACCCCCAGAACCGGCAGCACCGGGCCGAAGATTTCCTCCTGCATTACCGCCATCTCCGGCGTCGGGTCGAGAATCAGCACCGGCGCCATCTTGCGGTGCGGTTGCTGAGACAGATCCTCACCCGCCGGGTTGAGCGTGACCAGCCGCGCACCGCGCGCCGCCGCATCCTCGATCAGCCCCTGCAGCCGCTCGGCGTGCCCCTCATGGATGATGGCGGTATAATCCGGGTTGTCGCGCAGGGTCGGGTACATCCCGCGCACCGCGGCCGCAGCCGCATCCGCGAAGGCCTCCTCGCGACCGCGCGGCACCAGCACGTAATCGGGCGCCAGGCAGATCTGCCCCGCATTCAGCAGCTTGCCCGCCATGATGCGGGTCGCCGCCCGCGCCATGTCGGCTTCCGGCGAGATGATAACCGGCGACTTGCCCCCAAGCTCCAGCGTGACCGGCACGAGATTGGCCGCCGCAGCCGCCATGACCTTGCGCCCCACGGCCCCCGAGCCGGTAAACAGCAGGTGATCGAAGGGCAGCGCCGAGAAGGCCGCCGCCGTGCCCACCCCGCCGGTAACCACTTGCACCTCCTCGGGGGCGAACGCCCCGGCGATCAGCTCGCGCAGCAGCTCCGACGTCGCGGGTGTGTATTCCGATGGCTTGATCATGGCCCGGTTGCCGGCCGACAGGATACCAGCCAGCGGCGCGAAGATCAGTTGCACCGGAAAATTCCACGGGCTGATCACCCCGACGACGCCCAGCGGCTGAAACTGCACCTCCGCCCGCGCGCCCAGCAGCCCCAGCGGAAAGCGCGGCCGTCGCCGCTGCGGGCGCATCCACGCCCCGACCCTGCGATGCGCCACCTTCAACGGCTCCAGCGCCGAGACGATGTCCGTCAGCAGCGACTGATCATGCGAGCGATGCCCGAAATCGGACGCCAGCGCCTCGCAGATCGCCGCCCGGTTGTCGCGCAGAAGGGCCATTGCCCGCTCCAGCCGGTCGCGGCGCAGCGCCAGGTCAGGCGGCCCCTCACGGCGCTGCGCGGCGCGCATCCGATCGAGCATTGCGCCCAGCACCTCGGGCCGGGAGGAATTGTCAGCGGCCGTTGCCGGTCGTGTCATAGGCGATCCTCCTGTCTTTACGCTGTGCAGCGGACAGCCCGGCCGGCGGACGGTTCGGGCTGCCCGGCGGGATCATGCCGGGGCACACGCCTCTCCGATGCGCCGGGCCTCGTCCAGCAGCGCGGCGATCACCGGCGTGTGCGGCTGCCGAAACGGTGCGACCAGACCGACGCGGTAACGGGGCCCGGATGCCTCGATCGGCACCGCTGCGAGCCGACCGTCACGCGCGAACAGCGCTGCCGTCCGGTCGGGGATTACGCTGGCGCGGTCGCCCTTCAGCACATGCGCGACCAACGCGATCACCGAATTCGATTCCACCGCCGCATCCGCCCGCGCCCCCGCCGCGGACAAATGCCGATCGATGATGCGGCGGTTCTGCATGTCCGTGCTCAGCAGACACAGCGGCATGCGACTGACATCTTCCCAGCCGATCCGCGCCGCGCGCGCCCAGGACGAATCGGCGCCCACCAGAAGCTGATACCCTTCATCGAAAAGCGGCAGCGCGGTCACGCGGCCGAGGGGCTCGTTGTCCAGATAGGTGATTCCCGCATCGAGTTTGAGCGCCGCCATCTGGTCGAGTATCTCGGCCGAGCTGCGCGACAGCACCGCGACCCGCATGCCGGGATGCCGGCGCAGGAAGGGCGCCGTCAGATCCGCGACCATGGGCAAGGCGGTGGGGATGACGCCGATGCGCAGATCGCCCGACAACCCCTTGCGCGCCGCGCGCATCTCGGCCTTCAGGTTGCGCGCGTCGGCCACGATACGCTGCGCCCAGCCCAGGACACGCTGGCCCTCCGGGGTCAGCCCCTGAAACCGCGAACCGCGCCAGACCAGCTGCACACCCAGCTCCCCTTCCAGCTGCTTGATCGCCGATGACAGCGTCGGCTGGGTGACCCCGCAGATTTCGGCGGCACGGCCGAAATGCTGCTCGTTCGCCAGCGCAATGAACATCTGAAGCTTCTCGATCATGGTCCTGGCTCTCGGCGCCGAACGGACAAAGACCATGCACCGCCTGATGGCCCGTGGCAACGCGCGTCCGTGTCCGGTGCTGCGCGCTTGTTTGTCGTTGCCGCAGGGGCTACATCGGGGTTCATGAGACGTTTCATCCCCTTCATGGTTGCGCCACCCGCGGTCGCCGTCCTCCGGCTCGACGGCATGATCGCATCGGGCGGGCGCGGCGGCATGCGGCTCAACGATGCCACACTGGCGCCGGTGGTCGAGCGTGCCTTCAGCCGCGGCGCGCCGGATGCGGTCGCACTGGTGGTCAACTCGCCGGGCGGCTCACCGGTGCAGAGTGCGCTGATCGCGGCGCGGATCCGCCGCCTCGCGCGCGAGAAGGAAGTGCCCGTGCATGCCTTTGTCGAGGATGTCGCGGCGTCTGGCGGGTACTGGCTGGCCATTGCGGCCGACCATATCTGGGTCGATGACGCATCGATCGTGGGGTCGATCGGGGTGATCTCGGCGGGTTTCGGCTTTCACGAATTCATCAACCGCCACGGCGTCGAGCGGCGTATCTATACCTCGGGCGCCTCCAAGAGCATGCTGGATCCGTTCAAACCCGAAAAGGACGAGGATGTCGCGCGCCTGCGCAGCATCCAGGACGAGGTGCATGCGCGGTTCGTCAGCGAAGTCAGGTCGCGGCGGGGTGACCGGCTGCGCGGCGGCGACGAGCTGTTCACCGGCAACATCTGGGCCGGACGCACCGCGGTCGAGAACGGGCTGGCCGACGGGGTGGCCCATCTGGTTCCCAAGATGAAGGAACTTTACGGGGACAAGGTGCGCCTGACCCCCTACGGCCTGCGCCGGCCCCTGTTTCAGCGGCTCGGGGCGCAATTGGTCGGCGGGGCGCTCGCCGGGGCAGAGGAGCGCGCCCTCTGGGCGCATTACGGGCTTTGAATGATCATCAAGATCGTCGCCTTCTTCCTTGTCTTCATGATGGTGCTCGGCATGCTGGGCAAGCTTCGGCTGCCGCATCGCCGCAGTGGCGGCCAGGGGCGCCTGAGCAAACCCCACAAATGCCGGCGCTGCGGGCGCTTCGTCATCGGCTCCGGCCCATGCAGTTGCGAGCGAAAGCGCTGAGATTTGCTTGGTGACGCCCTCCTCGTTGCGGCGGGCCTCGGGCTCTTGCTGCTGGCGGGCGACCTGTTGGTGCGCGGCGCGGTCAATGCCAGCCTGAGGATCGGCGTTCCGCCGCTTCTGGTCGGGCTGACGGTGGTCGCTTTCGGAACCTCGGCACCGGAACTTCTGGTTACCGTGAAGGCGATGCTGGCCGGGGTGCCGGGCATGGCGCTCGGCAATGTCGTCGGATCGAACATCGCGAATGTCGCGCTGGTACTGGGGCTGCCTGCCCTGATCGCGGTGATGGCGCCCCAGCACGACCGCGAAACGCGCCGCGGCTACCTGACGATGCTTGCGGCGACCGGCGCGTTCATGGCGCTGTGCTTCCTCGGCCCGCTGTCCTGGCCGCATGGGCTTGTCCTTCTTGCCGGGCTGGCCTGGATGCTGGCCGACACCTGGCGCAGCGCACGCATTCACCGCAAGGGCGCGACCGACCCCGGAACGCTGGAGGGCGCCGACCCCCGGCTGTCGGTCTGGAAGATCGGCATCATGCTGCTGGCCGGCATTGTCGGGTTACCGATCGGTGCCAGCCTGTTGATCGATGGCGCCGTCGGCATCGCCGAAACCTTCAACGTGCCCGAGACGGTCATCGGCCTGACGCTGGTGGCGATCGGCACATCGCTGCCCGAAGTGGCGACGACGGTCGTTGCCGCGATCCGCCGCGAAATCGGAGTCGCGCTCGGCAATGTCATCGGGTCGAACCTGTTCAACCTGCTTGGCGTGATCGGCATCGCCGCCCTCATCGGGCCGATTCCGGTGCCCGCCTCGGTGCTGCATGTGGATCTTTGGGTGATGCTCGCCGCCGCGTTGATCCTCGTGCCTCTGATCTACCTCGGCTGGGCGCTGACGCGGCTTTGGGGTATCGGCTTGACGACGGCGTATCTGCTTTATGTTGTCGCCCTGTTCGGGAATGGGGGATACTGGTGACACAGGGCAAGGCACTCGTGACCGGCGCCGGGCACAGGCTTGGCCGCGCCATGGCGCTCCGGCTGGCGGCGCGCGGACTCGACGTCGCGGTCCACTTCGCCAGTGCAGAGGCAGCGGCACTGGAAACCGCCGCCGAGGCCCGTGACCACGGCGTCAGGGCCGAAACGCTGCGCGCCGATCTTCTGAACGAAACCGAAACGCAAAGCCTGGTGGCGCGCGCCGCCGCCGCGCTCGGCGGACCGCTCGACCTGCTTGTCAACAACGCCTCGATCTTCGAGCATGACACGCTGGGCACGATCACCCGCCAGAGCTGGGACCGGCACATGGACTCCAACCTGCGCGCGCCGGTCATGCTGACGCAGGCCTTCGCCGATCAGGCCCCGGAGGCGACGCGCGACGCGCAGGGCGAACCCCGCGCCAGCGCGCTGGTGGTCAACGTGATCGATCAGCGCGTGCACAAGCTGACCCCGGACTTCACGAGTTACACGCTTGCCAAGTCGGGGCTCTGGACTTTCACGCGCATCGCGGCGCAGGCCTTGGCCCCGCGCATCCGCGTCAATGCGATCGGCCCCGGCCCCACCCTTCGCGGCCCGCGCCAGAGCGAGGAGCAGTTCGCGCGCCAGCGCGCCGCCACCCCCCTGCAGCGTGGCGCCGATGGCGCCGACATAGCGGCTGCACTGTGCTATCTGCTCGATGCGCCGGCCGTGACCGGGCAGATGATCTGCGTCGATGGCGGACAACATCTGGCCTGGCAGACCCCCGACGTGGTCGGGATGGAGTGACATCCCGGAAGTTCCGGCGCTGTTCGCCTTGACTTATGCACCTTCGCGCCCTGCCCCGAGAAGGGTTCACGATTCTATAATATAATTCAGCGATTTGCCGTGTGGGTAAAAATTTTCCCTTATATAACAAATACTTGCTGAGTTGCCCAAAAATTAGGCGGAGCATCGAAGAACGTTGAATACAACGGAAATTTGGACGTCGCGAGGATTTGTCACCAGGTTTGTCCACAGGAATCGTGGACAGCTTCCCGCTTGCATCGTGGCGTCAAAAGAGGCAGCGGGACGGGAATCGACGGGACGGACATGAACGACTCACCACACGCTGACGAGACCGGCAGCACCGATCCTGCCCGCACCGGGCACCGGCTGATCCGGGCATATCTGCGCAGTCTGGACAGCTCCCCGGGCGTGTACCGCATGCTCGATGCCGACGGCCGCGTGCTGTATGTCGGCAAGGCGCGCAACCTGCGCGCGCGCGTATCGAGCTATGCGCGCCCGACCGGGCATTCCCTGCGCATCGCGCGAATGATCGAGCAAACCGCTTCGATGATGTTCCTGACGACACGCACCGAAGCCGAGGCGCTGCTGCTCGAACAGAATCTCATCAAGCAGCTCAAGCCGCATTACAATGTGCTGCTGCGCGACGACAAGTCCTTCCCCAATATCCTGATCACCGGCGACCACAGCTATCCGCAGATTCGCAAGCATCGCGGCCGGCGCAGCAGCAGGGGAGAGTATTTCGGCCCCTTCGCCAGTGGCGGCGCGGTCAACCGCACCCTGAATCAGTTGCAGAAGGTGTTCTTGCTGCGCACCTGTTCGGATTCCGTGTTCGAGTCGCGCTCGCGCCCCTGCCTGCTGTATCAGATCAAGCGCTGCTCTGCGCCCTGCGTGGGCCTGATTGGCGAAGAGGACTATGCCGCGCTGGTGCGCGATGCGAAGGCCTTTCTGCAGGGTCGCAGCACCCGGATCCAGAGCCAGCTCGCGGCGCAGATGGAGCAGGCCAGCGCCGCCCTGGAGTTCGAGCGCGCCGCGGCGCTGCGCGACCGTATCCGCGCACTGACCGAGGTACAGCAGGTGCAGGGCGTGAATCCGCGCGGCGTGGACGAGGCCGATGTCATCGCCGTACATATGGAGGGCGGGCAGGCCTGCGTTCAGGTGTTCTTCATCCGGGCGCATCAAAGCTGGGGCAACCGCGATTTCTACCCCCGCACAGGCGCCGGCGCCGAGGAGTCCGAGATCCTGGAGGCGTTTCTGGGCCAGTTCTACGATGGCAAGACCCCGCCGCGGCGGGTGCTGCTGTCACACCCGATCGAAAACACCGACCTGATGACCGGACTTCTGTCCGAGCGTGCAGGACGCAAGGTCGAAATCGCCGTCCCGAAACGCGGCGAGAAGGCCGAGCTGGTCGCCGATGCGGCGCGCAACGCGCGCGAGGGGCTGGGCCGCAAGATGGCGGAAGGTGCCGCGCAGTCACGGCTTCTGGCCGGCATGGCCGAAGCCTTCGACCTGGACTCCCCGCCCGAGCGCATCGAGGTCTATGACAACTCGCATCTGGGCGGCACGCATGCCGTGGGCGCGATGATCGTCGCGGGGCGGGAGGGATACCTCAAGAGCCAATACCGCAAGTATACGATCAAGCCGGACAGCCTGACCCCGGGCGACGATTTCGCCATGATGAAGCAGGTGCTCGAACGCCGCTTCACCCGCCTTCTGCGCGAAGACCCGGACCGCGAAAGCGCGAACTGGCCCGACCTGCTCTTGATCGATGGCGGCGCGGGGCAGGTCGGGGCGGTGGTTCAGGCACTGGCCGATATCGGCGTCGATGACATCCCCGTAGTCGGCGTTGCCAAGGGTGTGGACCGGGATGCCGGGAAGGAGGAATTCCACCGCCCCGGCCAGCGCCCCTTCGCGCTGCGCCGCAACGACCCGGTACTGTATTTCGTGCAGCGCCTGCGCGACGAGGCGCATCGCTTCGCCATCGGGGCGCATCGCGCCAAGCGCGCGAAGGCATCGGTCGGCGGCACCCCGCTCGACGAGGTGCCCGGCGTGGGCGCGGCGCGCAAGCGCGCCTTGCTGGCACATTTCGGTTCGGCCAAGGCGGTCAGCCGTGCCGGACTCGCGGACCTGAAGGCGGTGGACGGGATTTCTGCGGCGCTGGCACAGACGATCTACGATCATTTTCACGTAAAGGACTGAGTCGGAAGGTCGAAAACCGTTTTCTCCGGCCGGGCTGCTGGGCTATGTAGAGGCATGCGCTGGACCCTGCCGAACATTCTGACCGTTCTCAGGCTGCTGGCCGCTCCGGGTGTGGCGGTCATGTTCCTGTATTTTCACCGGCCGGGTGCTGATTGGCTGGCGCTTGTGCTGTTCGTCGTGGCCGCCATCACCGACTGGTTCGACGGCTACCTCGCTCGGCTGTGGCAGCAGGAAACGAAACTTGGCGCGATGCTCGATCCCATCGCGGACAAGGCGATGGTGGTCATCGCGCTTCTGGTGATCACGGGGTATTCGGGCATGGACCCCTGGCTGATCCTGCCCGCGACGCTTATCCTGTTTCGCGAGGTCTTTGTCTCGGGGCTGCGCGAATTCCTCGGCGCCAAGGCGGGATTGCTGCGCGTGACGATGCTCGCGAAATGGAAGACGACGGCGCAGATGATCGCGATCGCGGTGCTGTTTCTCGCCACCGGCCTCGAATACGTGCGCGAGCGCAGCCAGACCCGGCTGCCGGAGCAGCAGTATGAGGCGATGATCGCGGCCGGTCCGCAGGACTGGAACATGGTCTGGATCGCGGCGCAGGGCGGTTGGACGGCGTGGGTCACCGGCCTCGCCCTGATCTGGCTGGCCGCCATACTCACGACGATCTCGGGATGGGACTACTTCTCGAAGGCCCGCCCGTATCTGAGGGAAGAGGGCGCGAAATGAAGCTGGACGTCATGTATTTCGCCTGGGTGCGCGAGCGTATCGGCCTGGGCCAGGAGACGGTCGAAACGGATGCCGCGCGGGTCAAGGATCTGGTCGCGCAGCTACGCGAGCGCGAGGAACGCTACGCGCTGGCCTTCGCCGATCTCTCCGCGCTGCGCGTGGCGGTGGATCAGGAGCTCACCGACTTCGATGCGCCGCTGGACGGCGCGCGCGAGGTGGCATTCTTTCCGCCGATGACAGGGGGCTGAACCGTGCCGGTCAAGGTGCAGAGCGACGCATTCGACCCGGTGGCCGAACTGGCCGGATTCGCCGCCGGGCGCACCGATATCGGCGCGGTGGTCACCTTCAGCGGGCTGGTGCGCGACGACAGCGGCGGACAGCTGCGCGAGATGGTCATCGAGCATTACCCGGGCATGACCGAACGTGCGATCACCACGATCGGGCAGGAGGCCGCGCAACGATGGACGCTGGGCGACTGGCTGGTGATCCACCGCCATGGCCCGTTGGCGCCCGGCGAGACGATCATGATGGTCGCCACGGCGGCCCGTCACCGCGCCGACGCCTTTGCAGCGGCGGAGTTCCTGATGGACTACCTGAAATCGCGCGCGCCCTTCTGGAAGAAGGAAATCACCGAAACCGGCGCCGGCTGGGTCGAGGCCCGCGCGCAGGACGAAGCGGCGCTCAAGCGCTGGTAGCAGCACCGACAGTGTGCCTGGCGCACTCAGTCGGATCGCTCCAGCCGGCGGCGGTATTCCTCGGCCTGCCCCCGCGCTTCGCGCAGCCCGTCCATCGCGGCGCGCAGCTCGGCCTCGCATTGCGACAGTCGCGCGGTCAGTTCGGCCTCTCGGTGATGCTGATAGGTGATCGCCTGATCGCGCGCCTCCTCCGCGTCGTGCAGCGCCTGGGCCAGGCGGTCCAGCTCGTCCATATCCGCCTTCGTGACACGGGTGAAACGGTGCAGCAGCCAGTAGGCGAACCAGCCGAGCGCGAAGGCGAGGAACAACGCCAGCGCGGTCACGATGATGAATTCGCTTCGGGTCATGCGCTCCGCTTTCCTCCGGGGTCGGTTTGCCTTGCGGGCATCATACTCTCATTCCTGCTCCGGACGCGTGGCGGGGCGCAGCGTGTCCTCATCCGGCGTCTGCACATCGAATTCGAGCGTGGCCTCCAGTTCGGGGTCGCGCTGGCGCGGGCCTGGATCATGCTCCCCGATCAGGTTGAACTCAATACGCCGGTTGGCCTCGCGGCCGGCGGCCGTGTCGTTGTCAGCGATCGGGCGGGTTTCACCATACCCGCGCGCCTGAAGACCCGCCACCAGAACGCGCCGCGCCATCAATTCGCCGATGACCGAGCCCGCCCGCGCCTCGCTCAGCGCCATGTTCATCTCCGCACGGCCCTGGCTGTCGGTGTGGCCAGCCACCTCCAGATCCAGCTCGCCGCATTCACGCAGCACCTCGGCAATATCGTCCAGCGTCGCGGACGATGCGGCATCGACCTCGCTGGAGCCGGGCTCGAAGCTGATCTGGCGCTCTGCCAGAATCTCCTCGATCTGCGCGACGCAGCTTTCGGGCGTCGGGGCCGAGGCCACAGGATCGAGCCGCTCCTCGTAGTCGATGTCGAGCGCGAAGCGGGTATCCTCGCCAAGCTTGTCGGCCAGCAGCCGCGAAACGACATCGCTGGAGTCCGGGTTGCCGGTAACCCCGCGCACGTCCAGCCCATCGTGGTTCACCGTCACCCGGCCGGTATGGAGTTCGGCCAACGCCTCGAGCGCCGCCAGCACGCGCAGCGGCCAGCCCTCGGGCAGATCGTCATCGAGCCGCGTCGCGCTGTAAACCGATGCCATGCCGAATCGTGACCGCGCATAGCTTTCGACAACCGCCCGAAACGCCTCGTCCGGCAGCCGCCCGCGCAGCTCGACCTCGCCGTCCTCGGCGAGATGCGCAACGAATTCATGCTCGCGATAGGCCTCGCCCGAGTCCTCGGCCCGAGCCGCGCGCCGGGTGGCCGACAACGAAAAGATGTCCGGCAGATCCGCTTCCAACTCTGCGGCGATGCGTTCGAAACGTTCCTGATCCACGCTCGCGGGCACATTGAGCGCGATATCCGCATTCGTCATCGTCAGCGTGCCATTGCCCAGCCCGGCCAGCGCCGTGATCGAAAGCTGCGCGGCCTCGCCCCAGCTCGTGCTCGGGGCGCCCAGCGCGATGGTGCATCGCGACGGCCCCGGCGCGCCCGCGGCGATGCCCGCGCGCAGGATACGTTCCTTCGCGCCTTCAGTGTCGGCTGCACAGGCGTCGAAACGGGCCTCGCCGGACCCGTCCATCACGAAGCGCAGCGTGAAAGGCGAGATCACCGGGCGCGGCGCCGAAAGATCGAGCACCAGTTCGAGCCCATCGGGGGCGGCCCTGCGCAACCGCGTTTCCAGTTCGCGCTTGTCCTCGGCGCTCTCCGCGAGCGCCGTTATCGCGACGCGGTCGGACGCGATCGATATCTTGGAGCGCGCCATCATCTCCAGCGCATCCAGCCCGAACTCCACGGCCGCGCTCCAACCCTCTGGAACGGGATGCTCGGCACGTTCGAGCATGTCCGCGACGCTGCCCGTCTCGGCAAGCCGGTCCACCCGCGCGACCAGCGTGTCCCTGTCATAGCTGCGCGGCACCAGCCCGATCAACGACACGCCGTCATCGTTGCGCAGCAATTCGACCGAAAAGCGTGGCGGTTCCAGTTCGTCGGGCGGCACGACCGTCATGTCGTCGATGACGCGCGCGGCATCCACCACCCCACCCGCCAGTGACAGCGCCTGAAAGCGCTCTGCCTCCGACTGCGCCGTGCCCGACAGGACGACCTGAAGCCCGTCGGTGCGCAGCGTCACCCAATCATGCCCGGCCTCATCCAGCGCCCGCGCGATCGCCGTGCGCGACCGGTCCTCGATAACGGTCGCCGCGCCGCTGGCTGCGAGCCATGCGCCCCCGGCGGCCAGCGCGAAGAACGAGATGGAAACGGCGGTTCCTATGCGGCGCATGCGGCGTTCAGGGCTTTCGTGTCATGGGTTCGGCGGCACTGATAGGTGCCGGCGCCGGGCTGCGCAATCAAACAAACATCGCGGCGGCAAGAAACAGCGCAGGGATCAGCCCGGCATCGCGGTTGGACCGGAACAGCCTCAGGCAGATATCCGGACGCGAGGTATCCAGCTTGCCCAGCTGCCACACCATGTGCCACCCGAAGGCCCAGGCCCCTCCCAGCGCGAGCGACATCGCCAGCGGATTCGCCAGCGGCGACAGCGCGAAGATGATCGCCAGCGACATCAGCACCACCGACGCGACGATGAATCCGCGCAGCCATTGATGCGTGTTGTCGCCAAACAGCAGCGCCGTGGACTTCACCCCGATCAACGCATCATCCTCCTTGTCCTGATGCGCGTAGATCGTGTCGTAGAACAGGGTCCATGCGATCCCCGACAGGTAGAGAAAGATCGCGGGCAGCCCCAGCGCCCCGGTCTGCGCCGTCCAGGCCAGCAGCGCGCCCCAGTTGAAGGCCAGCCCGAGGAACACCTGTGGCCAGTAGGTGAAACGCTTGGCGAACGGGTAGATCGCCACCAGCCCGAGTGCGAGAATACCCAGCAGGATCGCGGCGTTGTTGAAGGTCAGCAGCACCAGAAAGGCCACCAGCGCCTGTGCCCCCATCCACAGCGCCGCCTGCTGCAACGTCACCTGCTTTGACGGGATGGGCCGCGAGGCCGTGCGTTCGACATGACCGTCGATGTCGCGATCGGTGATGTCGTTCCAGGTGCAGCCCGCGCCGCGCATCAACGTGGCGCCGATCAGCGTCGCGACAACGATCCAGAACGTCAGCCAGCCGGCCTCCGAACGATCGGACGCCGCCGCCAGCATCACCCCCCACCAGCACGGGAGCAGCAAGAGCCATGTGCCGATTGGGCGGTCGATCCTTGACAGCCTGAGGTAAGGGCGCGCCCAGGGCGGGGCGCGATCATCGACCCAGTTGCCGATCACGGCATCGGAAACCCGGCCCTCTGGCGTTTCGCGATTGTCGGTCATATGGTCTGCCCCGTTCTGGCGGCGGATGGTTCGGTGACAACGGTTCGGCTTTATGTAGATCACCCGTTGGGGGCAGGGCAAACGGTTCCTTTGTCCCGTGCGCAGGCGCATTACCTGTTCACCGTCATGCGGCTGCGTCGCGGCGGGCATGTCACTGTGTTCAACGGGCGAGATGGCGCCTGGCAGGCCGAGATCACACAGGCCGCGCGCAACGCCGGTGCCCTGGACTGCGTGGAGATGGTCGCGCCGCAGGGCCACCCGCCCGATCTGTGGCTGCTGTTCGCGCCCATCAAGAAGGCGCGCACCGACTTCATCGTCGAAAAGGCGACGGAAATGGGCGTGCGCCGGATCCTTCCGGTACGCACCGATTTCACGAATTCCGAGCGGCTGCGCCGCGACCGTTTGCAGGCGCATGCCATCGAGGCGGCAGAGCAATGCGGCGGCACCTTCGTGCCCGAGCTGTGTGAGCTGACGCCGCTGTCGGATGTGCTGCAAGGGTGGGACCCCGCGCGCAGACTGATGTTCTGCGACGAGACACGCGCGGGCACGCACGACCCGCTGCCGCGGATGGAGCCGGGTGCCGCGCCGGACCCATGGGCCGTGCTCATCGGCCCGGAGGGCGGCTTCTCGCCTGCCGAACGGGCGCGGCTTGCCGCGCTCGACGTGGCGCAACCGGTCGCGCTGGGCCCGCGGGTGCTGCGCGCAGATACGGCGGCCGTTGCCGCGCTGACCCTGTGGCAGATCACCTTCGGAGACTGGCGATGAGCTTCATCCGACCCGAGCTTCGTGCCACGATCCACCGCTGGCGCGAAGTCATCGCCGGGCTGGCCGCGACCCTTCCGGGGCTGTGGATCTTCAGCTTCGGCGGGTTCTTCTGGATGGGGATCGGGGCGCTGATCGTCGCGGCGGGGCTGGCTCTGGCCATCAACGCCGCACGCCGCCAGCGCTTCGAGCGCGTCCGTGACGCGCCGGGCGTCGTGCAGATGGTCGAGGGACAGCTTGCCTATTTCGCGCCCGAGCATGGAGGCTTCGCCGCGCTGGATGACGTCGCCGAGCTGCGGCTCGAACGCGGCGCGGCCGGGCGAAGCTGGGTTCTGGTGCAGACCGACGCCACCGAGCTGCACATCCCGGTCGCGGCCCGCGGGACCGAGGTCCTGTTCGACGCCTTCGCCAAGCTGCCCGGCATCGATATGGGTGCGGTGCTGCGCACGCTCGATCAGGAAGACGTGACGACGCGGGTGGTCTGGCGAAGGCACGCGCGCACCGCCTTGACTTGACCGGCCCGACGCGACACCACTCCACTCGACCGCAGCACACCGGAGCCCTCCGCAATGTCCATTCCGCAATCAGGTGGCGGCCCCATCGAGCGGCGCGCGCAACTCGCCGAATATCTCGAGGCCGGCTGCAAACCGCCGGAACAGTGGCGCATCGGCACCGAACACGAGAAATTCGGCTATTGCCGCGACACACATCTGCCGCTGCCCTATGACGGTCCGCGCTCGATCCGCGCGATGCTGGAGGGCATGCGCGACCGCTTCGGATGGACCCCCGTCCTCGAGGGCGGCAACATCATCGGGCTGGAAAAGGACGGCGCCAATGTCAGCCTGGAGCCGGGCGGGCAGCTGGAGCTGTCAGGGGCGCCGCTGGAGAACATCCATCAGACCTGCGACGAGGTGAACGAGCACCTGCGCGAGGTCCAGACCGTCGCCGATACCATCGGCGCCGGTTTCATCGGCCTCGGCGCGGCGCCCGAATGGACGCATGAGCAGATGCCGATGATGCCCAAGGGCCGCTACCGGCTGATGACCGACTACATGGGCAAGGTCGGCACCCATGGCACGCAGATGATGTATCGCACCTGCACCGTGCAGGTGAATCTCGATTTCTCGAGCGAGGCGGACATGGTGCGCAAGCTGCGCGTGGCGCTGGCGCTGCAGCCGGTCGCCACCGCGCTCTTTGCCAATTCGCCCTTCTTCGAGGGCAAGCCCAACGGCCACAAGAGTTGGCGCAGCCGCGTCTGGCGCGACCTCGACCCCGATCGCACGGGCATGCTGCCCTTCGTCTTCGAGGAGGGTTTCGGCTTCGAGGCCTGGGTCGAGTATGCGCTCGATGTGCCGATGTATTTCGTCTATCGCGACGGCACCTATATCGACGCCACGGGGCAGAGCTTCCGCGATTTCCTGGAGGGCCGGCTGCCGGCTCTGCCCGGCGAGGTACCGACACTGTCGGACTGGGCCGACCATCTGACCACCATCTTCCCCGAGGCACGCATCAAGAAATACATGGAGATGCGCGGCGCCGATGGCGGGCCGTGGCGGCGGCTCTGCGCGCTGCCGGCGCTCTGGGTGGGGCTGATGTATGATCAGGGCGCGCTGGACGCGGCCTGGGATCTGGCGAAGGGCTGGGATGCCGACACCCGCGAGGCCCTGCGCGTGGCCGCAAGCGTGGACGGGTTGCACGCCAGGATCGGCGATATCGACATGCGCACGCTCGCGCGGGAGGTGTTGGATATCTCGCATGCCGGGCTCAAGGCGCGCGCGCGCCCCGGCAGCGGCGGGCTTCTGGCCGATGAGACGCATTTTCTCAATGCGCTGCACGAAATCGTCGATAGCGGCCAGACCCCGGCCGATGAGCTGTTGCAGCGATACCGCGGCGAATGGAACGGCGATCTGAGCCGCATCTACGACGAATACAGCTATTGACGCGCCCACTACGGATGCCGCGCTGCGGGCGAGGGTCTAATCCTTGCGCCCGATGCGCGACTCGGTCCCGGCGCGCAGCCGGGCGACGTTTTCGCGGTGGCGCCAGATGATGACCGCGGCAAGCACAGCCAGAAGCCCGGTCAGCGCGCCATATCCCATCAGCGGGGCGACGACCACGCTGCCCGACGCGGCCAGAAGCGCCGAGAGCGACGAATAGCGCGTGACCGCCGCCACCACCAGCCACAGCGCACAGGCCGCCAGCCCCACGGGCCATGCCAGCGCGACGAGCGTGCCCAGAAAGGTCGCCACCCCCTTGCCGCCCGCAAACCCCAGGAAAACGGGATAGAGATGGCCCAGAAATGCCGCGAGCCCCGCAAGCTGCGCCGCATCCGCCCCGAGCAGCGCGCGCACCGCAAGCACGGCGGCCGCGCCCTTGCCCGCATCCAGGATCAGCGTCAGCCCCGCCGCGACGCGGTTGCCGGTGCGCAGCACGTTCGTCGCCCCGATATTGCCCGACCCGATGCTGCGCAGATCCCCGAGGCCGAAAAGCCGCGCCATCACCACGCCGAACGGCACCGAGCCGAGCAGATAGGACAGCCCGCCCGCAAGCAGCAGAAGTGTCACCGGGGTTTCGATCGCGGGCATCGGTTACTCCTTCGCCGGATGGACCTGCCGGCCGGCGACATAGGTCGCCAGCACCCGGCCCTGCATCCGCGCCTCGTCGAATGGCGTGTTCTTCGATTTCGAGCACAGCGCGAAGCGGTCCAGCACGAACGGGGCGTCGGGATCGAACAGCACCAGATCGGCCGGCGCGCCGGGCGCCAGCCGCCCGCCCGGCAGCCCCAGCCTCAGCGCCGGATTCAGCGCCATGGCGCGAAACAGCTGTGCCAGCGACAGATCGCCGGAATGATAGAGCCGCATCGCCGCCGGGAGCAGCGTCTGCAGCCCCACCGCGCCGGCTGCGGCTTCCTCGAAGGGCAGGCGTTTGCTTTCCTCGTCCTGCGGCGTGTGCATCGAACCGACGATGTCGATCAGCCCCTCCGCAACGGCGGAGACCATCGCGACCCTGTCATCCTCGGCGCGCAGCGGCGGCCTGAGCTTGAAGAACGTCCGGTAGCTGCCGACATCCAGCTCGTTGAGCGTGAGGTGATGAATGCTGATCCCGGCCGTGACGTCGAGGCCGTTGGCCTTGGCGCGCTGCAGTGACGGCAGGGCGCGGCGCGTCGTGATCTGGTCGGCGTGATAGCGCGCGCCCGTCATCTCGACGAGGCCGAGATCCCGGTCCAGCCCGATCCGCTCGGCCATGGGGGACACGCTCGGCAATCCGCGCAGGCTGGCGAACTTGCCCGAGGTCGCCGCTGCGCCGCGCGAGAGCCCCGGCTCCTGCGGATGGCCGACGATCAGCGCCCCGAGGCCGCGCGCATATGTCATGCACCGCGACAGCACCCGTGTGTCGGTGACCACATGATCGACATCGCTGAAGGCGACCGCCCCGGCATCCAGCATGAAACCGATCTCGACCATCTCACGCCCGGCGCGGCCGCGCGTGAGTGCCGCCATCGCACGCGTGTTGACCGGCGTTTCCGCCTGCGCGCGGCGCGCGACGAATTCCAGCACCTCAGGCGTGTCGATCGCCGGGTCGGTATCGGGGCGCGTGACGATGGTGGTCACCCCGCCCGCGGCGGCGGCGAGACCGGCGG
>CAZMBT010000024.1:4232-16613 GCA_964564395.1 uncultured Alkalilacustris sp. | reverse complement strand
CTGGGTCAGGGTCGCTATACCGGAGACGACGGACCCCACGAAATCCATGTGATCGCCGGCCCACGCGATCGATTGTCCGGCCTCGAAATGGCGGTAGTACTTGATACCTTCCAACTCGGCGAGTTCGTCCGCCTCGCACCGCGCGCAGACCGCGCGGTGCCGAATGGGGCAGTCGGAACAATCCTTGGGTATGGACGGCGTCGCTATGGCTCGAGCCTGCGGCATCTTATTTGATCTGCATCAAGGAAACATGACTTTCAGACTATCATCCTAGGGGAATGAGAACCCAATCGCAACTCGCAAAACTGGGGCTGTTCGACGCGCGCGTGCCGCGCTACACGAGCTACCCGACCGCGCCGCATTTCTCGACTGAGGTCGGAGGCGGGCACTTTTCCGACTGGCTGCGCAGCCTGCCTGCCGGCGGCCGGATCTCGTTGTATGTTCACGTGCCGTTTTGTCGCAGATTGTGCTGGTTCTGCGCCTGCCGGACACAGGGAACGAGCTCGGATGCCCCGGTGCGGGCCTATCTGGATACCCTCAAGCACGAAATCGCCCTGCTGCGCGATGCCCTGCCCGCGGATATGACATTGTCGCGCCTGCACTGGGGCGGCGGCACGCCGACGTTGCTGAGCCCCGAGATGATGACCGAGCTTGCGCAGGAGATCATGTCGGTGGTGCCGCTGGATCACGGGGCCGAATTCTCCGTCGAGATCGATCCGAACGAGATAGACGCCGCCCGCCTTGATGCGCTGGTCGCGGCCGGCATGACCCGCGCCTCCATCGGCGTGCAGGATTTCGACCCGCAGATCCAGGCCACCATCGGGCGCGAACAGAGTTACGAGGTCACCCGCGACACAGTCGAGGGTCTGCGCGCCCATGGGGTGCAGAGCCTGAACGCCGACATCCTGTACGGATTGCCGCACCAGACACCGACAGGCATCGCGATCACGGTGCAAAAGCTGCTTTCGCTGTCGCCGGACCGGGTTGCCCTGTATGGTTACGCCCATGTGCCGTGGATGGCACGGCGTCAGCAGCTTATCCCATCCGAAACCCTGCCGCGACCGGAAGCGCGGCTCGAGCTCTTTGAGACGGCGCGCAAGCTGTTTGAATGGGACGGATATGCGGGGATCGGTATCGACCACTTCGCACGCCCGCAGGACGGACTCGCCATTGCCGCCCGCGACGGTCGGCTGCGGCGCAATTTCCAAGGCTACACCGATGACACGGCGACCGCGCTCATCGGCCTGGGGGCGTCCTCGATCTCGCGCTTCCCGCAAGGCTATGCCCAGAACGCGGCCTCGACATCGGATTACTCCAAGGCCGTACGGGGCGGCCGTTTCGCGACCGCACGCGGGCATGTCTTCGGTGGTGACGACCTTCTGCGCGCCCGCGTCATCGAAAGCCTGATGTGCGACTTCGCCGTCGATTTTGCGGCCATCGCGCAGGACTTCGGCACCGGCAAGCACCGCATCGCGGAAATGGCGGCCCCGGTCGCGGAGAAGTTCGCGGGATTCGTCGAGCTTTCCGCCGAAGGCCTGACGATCACGCGGCACGGGCGCCCGCTGACCCGCATGATCGCGCGCGATTTCGACGCCTATGACCTGTCAACCGCCGGGCACAGCTCCGCCGTTTGACGGCGGCCCTGCCCCATACCCCGCGCCGGCCGTCTCCACGAAGGCCGTCATGCGGGGCAGGCAGACGCGGCGCAGATCGTAGCTGTCCCGCACCTTGCGCCGGGCCGCCACCCGCAGGTGGTCCGCCGCACGCGGCGTGGCCAGCGCCTCGATGAGCTTGCCGCGCCATGCATCGAGATCGAAGAAGTCGACGAGTTGCCCGGTCTCTCCGTCGGCGATCACCTCCTCGACCGGCGGCGTGCGAGATGCCACGACATGCGCGCCCGCGCTCATCGCCTCCAGCAACGACCATGACAGAACGAACGGATAGGTCAGGTAGGCATGCACCCGGCTGACACGCAGCACGGCGAGGTACTGCGCATAGGACAGACTGCCGGTGAAATGCACCCGGCGCGGGTCCAGCCGGTCAGCCACTTCGGCATGAAATCTCTCCTTCCAGCTCGGCGCGCCTTCAGGAGGGGCGGCCCCGTAGCTCTGCCCCTCGGCGCCGACGATCACCACATGCGCCTGCGGCCGCGCGGCCAGGATCTCGGGAAGACTGCGCATGAAGACATGATAGCCGCGATATGGCTCGAGCCGGCGCGACACGAAAGTCAGCACCTCATCGCCGGCGCGCAGCACCGGACCACCCTGCCCGAGCGTGACGCGGGCTTCCGGGTCAGGGGTCACATGATCCGTGTCAATCCCGTCGTGAATGACCGAGATAAGCGGCGCGAAGAGCGGGGGAAAGCTCTGCGCCTGCCAACGGGTCGGCGCGACGGCCGCATCCGACAATGCCATCGCCTGCAGCAGATGCGGTTGCCGCGCCGTTACGCCCATCCGTCGGCCCGGGCTGTCATCGCTGAATTCCGGGTCGAAACCGGTATCAAGCCCCGCCGGCCGATAGCAGAACTCGGCATAGGTCAGAAGGCGCGCCTCCGGCCAGACATCCCGCAAGAACAGCGTCTCGCCCCAGCCTGGATGTCCGAAAATCACATCGGGCACATAGCCGTGACGCTCACGCAGCGCGAGGGCGGTGCGTGCGGCTGCAAGCCCACGCTCGCCGTGGCGCGTATAGGTGGCGCCAACTCCCGTTACCTGAGGCTCGGCATAGCTGTAGCGGGCATGCTGCTCGCGGATCGGGCGGGCATTCGCGTCATCGGTCAAGGCGGTGACGTCATGGCCCCGCTCGCGCAGGGCGGGCGCCAGATGGAGGAACTGGCCGGGATAGTTCTGATGGACCAGCAACACCCGCATCGCCATTTCCCCCGATCATCCCGGCGACGTCAGCCGGTGCGCGCCTTAAGATCGAAAGCCGCGGCCATCAGGCTTCGCGTGTATTCGTTCTGCGGCGCGTCAAACACCTGCGCATTGTCACCGGCCTCGACGATGTCGCCATCCTTCATCACCATGATCTTGTGTGACAGTGCGCGCACCACGCGCAGGTCATGACTGATGAAAAGATAAGCCAGCCCGTATTTGCGCTGCAATGCGCGCAAGAGATCGACGATCTGCACCTGAACGGTCATGTCGAGCGCCGATGTCGGTTCATCCAGGACCAGAAGCCGCGGACGCAGTATCATCGCCCGCGCGATGGCGATACGCTGGCGTTGCCCGCCCGAGAACTCATGGGGGTAGCGCCCCATCATCGCAGGGTCCAACCCGACCTCGGTCAGCATCTGCGCGACGAGCACACGCGGGTCCTGCCCCTTGTCGACGCCATGCACGCCCAGCCCCTCGGCGACAATCTGTTCGATGGTCATGCGCGGGCTCAGGCTTCCATAGGGGTCCTGAAACACGATCTGCATGTTGCGCCGCAGACCGCGCAGCTTGCGCGTGGTCCAGCCCTGCACGTCCTGCCCCTGAAACAGGATCGCCCCATCGCTGGACACGAGCCGCATCAATGCCAGCGCAAGTGTGGTCTTGCCCGACCCGCTTTCCCCCACGATACCCAGCGTCTCGCCTTCGGCGATCGTGAAGCTGGCACTGTTGACGGCCTTAACATGCCCGACCACGCGACGCAGGAACCCCTTGTGGATCGGGAACCACACCCGCAGCCCGTCCGTGCGCACCACCTCGCGCGCACCCGGCGCCACCGGATCGGGAGCCCCGCCCGCCTCGGCGGCGAGCAGCATGCGCGTGTAGGGGTGCGACGGCGCCGCAAAGATATCCCGGGTGCGCCCCTGCTCGACGATTTCGCCGTCCTTCATGACGCAGACACGGTCGGCCATGCGACGCACCATCGCCAGATCATGCGTCACGAACAGCAGGCTCATTCCCTCGTCGCGCTTGAGCCGGGCCAGCAGTTCGAGGATCTGCGCCTGGATCGTCACATCGAGCGCGGTCGTCGGCTCGTCCGCGATCAGCAGCTCCGGATCGTTGGTCAGCGCCATCGCGATCATGACGCGCTGCCGCTGTCCGCCCGACAACTGATGCGGATAGGCCCCGAGCCGGCTCTCGGCATCGCGAATGCCAACACGGTGCAGCAGCTCGAGGATGCGCGTCCGCGCCGCCTGACCACGTACCCCCTGATGCACCAGCAGGCTCTCCCCAAGCTGCTTCTCGATCGTGTGCAGAGGGTTGAGCGAGGTCATCGGCTCCTGAAAGATGAAGCTGATGTCATTGCCCCGCGTGCGCAGCAGCTGCTTTTGCGGCGCGCCCACCATCTCGGTCCCGTTGAATTGCACCGACCCGGTGACCGTCGCACTGTCCGGCAGCAACCCCACAGACGACAATGCCGTGACCGATTTACCGGACCCCGATTCCCCGACCAGTGCAACGGTCTCGCCGCGTCCCACCTCGAAGGAGACACCGCGCACCGCATGCGTCTCGACCCCCTCCTGGCGGAAAGTGACGGCCAGGTTGTCAACGCTGAGGATGGCGCTCATTGAAAGGTCTTTCGCGGATCGAAGGCATCGCGCACGCCCTCGAAGATGAAGACCATCAGCGAGAGCATGATCGCGAACGTGAAGAACGCCGTAAAGCCCAGCCAGGGCGCTTGCAGGTTCTGCTTGGCCTGCAACGTCAGCTCGCCGAGCGAGGGCGCCGAGGACGGCAGCCCGAAGCCGAGGAAATCCAGCGCCGCGAGGCTGCCGATCGTTCCAGTGACGATGAAGGGCAGCATCGTCAGCGTTGCGACCATGGCGTTGGGCAGAACGTGGCGAAACATGATCACCACATTCGACACACCCAGGGCCCGCGCCGCGCGCACATACTCGAAATTGCGCGCCCGCAGAAACTCGGCGCGCACCACCCCGACCAGCGCTGTCCAGCCGAAGAGGGTCATCAGAAACACCAGAAGCCAGAAGTCCATGGCGAACATCGCCGCGATGATGATGATGATGTAAAGCTGCGGCGTCGCCCCCCACAATTCGATGATGCGCTGAAAGATCAGATCGGTCAGCCCGCCAAAGAACCCCTGGATGGCCCCAGCGGCAATGCCGATGACCGAGGTCAGCGCTGTGACCACCAGCGCGAACAGCACCGACAGACGAAAGCCATAGATGACGCGCGCCGTGACATCGCGCGCGGTATCGTCGGTGCCCAGCCAGTGATCGCCATCGGGCGGCGACGGCGCAGCCCGGCCGATATCGTTGATGGTGTTGAAGGAGTAGGGGATCGGCGGCCAGAGGATCCAGCCCTGCTCGATCGGCGTGCCGTCGATGCTGCCGGTTTCTGCGGACTGCATCGTCTGCTCGGGGAAATCGAGGCACGCCTCGGCGCCGCCCGTCACGATCAGGCACTCGACCTCGGGGTCGCGGTAGACGGCTTCGGTACGGAAATCGCCGCCGAAGGTGGTCTCGGGATAGAAGGTCAGGAACGGCGTGTAGATGTCGCCGCGATACTGCACCAGCAGCGGTCGATCATTGGCGATCACCTCGGCAAAGAGCGACAGCACGAACAGTACCGAGAAGATGATCATCGACCACCAGGCACGGCGGTTCGCCTTGAAGTTGCGCCAGCGCCGTTGATTGAGCGGGGACAGCCGCATCTCAGGTCTCCCGCGTTTCGAAATCGATGCGCGGATCGATCCAGACATACATCAGATCGGACAGCAGATTCACGGTCAGCCCGATGAGCCCGAATATGAACAGCGTACCGAAGATCACCGGATAATCGCGCGCCACGGCCGCCTCGAATCCCAGCCGGCCCAACCCGTCGAGCGAGAAGATCGTCTCGATGATCAGCGAGCCGCCGAAGAATACCGCCACGAAGACCGCCGGGAACCCGGCGACCACGATCAGCATGGCGTTGCGGAACACATGACCATAAAGCACGCGCCGCTCTGTCAGACCCTTCGCGCGGGCGGTGATGACATACTGCTTCTTGATCTCGTCGAGGAAGCTGTTCTTGGTCAGAAGCGTCAGCGTGGCAAAGGCCGAGATCGTGGAAGCCAGCACCGGCAGGGTGATATGCCAGAAGTAATCCAGCACCTTGCCGATCAGGGATAGCTCCTCCCAGTTATCCGATGTCAGGCCGCGAAGCGGGAAAATCTGCCAGTAGGACCCGCCCGCGAACAGCACCAGAAGCAGGATGGCGAAAAGAAAGCCGGGTATCGCATAACCGACGATGATGGCGCCCGAGGTCCAGGTGTCGAAGCGTGATCCGTCGCGCACGGCCTTGCGGATGCCAAGCGGGATCGACACCAGATAAGCGATCAGAGTGGACCACAGCCCGAGGCTGATCGAGACGGGCAGCTTCTCGATGACCAGGTCGATCACCGAGATGGAACGGAAATAGCTCTCGCCGAAATCGAGGCGCATATAGTTCCACAACATCGTGAAAAAGCGCTCCACCGGGGGCTTGTCGAATCCGAACTGGCGTTCCAGCTCCTCGATGAATTCTGGCGGCAGGCCCTGCGCACCCTCATAGCTGCTTTCGAACTCCATCGCGGATCCGGCGTCCCCGCCGCCCGCGAAGCCCTCGAACACATCGCCTCCGCCTTCCATCCGCGAGATGATCTGCTCGATCGGGCCGCCGGGGACGAACTGCACCAGCGTGAAATTGATCACCATGATCCCGATCAGCGTCGGGATGATCAGAAGGAGGCGGCGAAGGATATAGGCTGTCATCGACTGCCCCTCGGCCTAGCGAATGGCTCCCGCCGCGCGCAGGGCGTCGGCCTTGTCCGCGTTGTACCACCAGAAATCGATATGCCCCAGCGCGTAGGGCGGCAGCGGATCGGGGTGTTCATACATGTCGTAGTAGGCAACGGTGTGCACATCCTTGAACCATTGCGGCACCCAGAAGCGATGCGCGCGCAGAACACGGTCCAGCGCCCGCGTGGCCGTTGTCAACGCTTCCTGGCTGTCGGCCGCCAGAACCGTGTCGATCAGCCGGTCCACCGCCGGATCCTGAAGTCCCATCTTGTTGAAGGTCGATATATCCGCAGTTTCGGAACCGAAATACTGCTTCAACCCGGCCCCCGGGATCAGCGACATACGCAGATTGTCGGTGATCATGTCGAAGTCATGATTGCGTTCGCGCGTCGTCATCTGGGCATTGTCCACGCGCGTCAGCCGCGCATCCACCCCGAGCGCACGCAGATTGGCCACATAGGGATTTATCACGCGATCGAAGGTCTGGCTGTCATTCAGGAACTCGACACGCAGTGTCTCGCCGGCCGCATTGCGCCGCATGCCGTCGTCATCGACCTCCCAGCCCGCGTCGTCGAGCAGCGCCGAGGCGCGGCGCAGATTGCCCCGATCGAGCTGCCGCGCACCGGATTCCGGCGCCATCACCGCATCGTCGGTCAGCACGCCATCGGGCAGCAGATCGGCCAGGGGCTCCAGGATCTCCAGCTCATCCGGTCCGGGCGGCCCCTCCGCCGCCAATGCGCTGTTCTCCCAGAAGGAATGGATGCGGGCATAGATCCCGTAGAACAGGGTCTCGTTCGACCATTCGAAATTGAACATCAGGCCGATCGCCTCGCGCACGCGCGGGTCCTGGAACTTGTCGCGGCGAAGATTGAAGATGAAACTCTGCCCCGGCGCCAGACTGCCATCAGGAAGCTCGGCGGTCACGACATGGCCGCGCTGCACGGCCGGGAAATCGTAGCCCGTCGCCCAGCTTGCCGAAGAAGCTTCGTTACGGAAGGTATAGCTGCCGGCCTTGAACCCTTCGAAAGCGGCGTTGTAGTCCGCATAATACTCGATCCGGATGCGATCGAAGTTGTGCCGGCCACGATTGATCGGCAGATCCTGGCCCCAGTAATCCGGGTCGCGGGCGTAAACGATGCGCTGCCCGACATCCGCCTGTTCGAGGATATAGGGGCCCGAGCCAAGCAGCGGCGCCATCGAGCTTTGTTCGAAGTCGCGGTCATTGGCCTCGTAATGCGCCTTAGAGAAGATCGGCAGACCGCCGACCATCGCCGGCAGGTCCCGCGTCGGGAATCCGTCCCGGAACGTGAATCTAACCCGATGGGTATCAAGGATCTCGGCGCTTTCGACCTGCTGGCTCAACACGGCGCGGAAATCCGGCAAGCCCTTCTCGAGCAGGATCTCGTATGAAAACACGACATCCTCCGCCGTCAGCGGGGTGCCGTCCGAAAAGCGCGCCTCGGGGCGCATCTCGAAGGTGACCCAACTGCGGTCTTCGGGATAGGTCAGGCTTTCGGCCACCAGGCCATAGGCCGCCCCGACCTCATCCGCGGTGCTTTCCAGAAGCGACTCGAAGAAGATGCTCGACAGCGCCCCGGCCCGGCCACGGGTGGTGTAAGGGTGCATGGAATCGAACCCGCCAAAGGCCCAGACCGATATCTCGCCGCCCTTCGGCGCGTCCGGGTTTACATAGTCCAGATGCGCAAACCCCTCCGGGTAACCCAGCGTATCGAAGGTCGAAATGCCGTGCGCCGTGATCACCGCCTCGGCCTGCGCTGCCGGCATCCCCGCGCCGATCGCAACCGCCAGCACACCGGCCATGACGCCGGGCCGATGTCGACGATGACCCCGCCCCATCGCCCCGCTCACAGCGACAAGACCCGACCTCAGATGCGACAGAAACCTGGCAGACATTGCGTTGTTCCCCTCCCTGAAGACCGCCGCATCCGGCGCTCTGCATACGCTAGTTTGCGGTGATATCGGGATGCAAGCCGCATTCCTGTGAGGGCCCCGCCGGACGCTTCAGCAAAAGGGGCTGCCCGCTTCGGACAGCCCCGTGGTGCTGGCGATTGTCGATCATGCCGTGCAGAGCGCGGTACCGGCTCACTGCGACTCGGCTTCGATATAGGCGATCAGCTTCGCGCGATCCTCCTCATCCGCCATGCCGGCATAGGCCATCGTCGTGCCCGGCGCGAAGCCGCGCGGGTCTTCCAGCAGCGCCGAGAGCGCGTCGTAATCCCACACATCCGCCGCTTCCGACAGCGCCCCCGAGTAGTTGAACCCCTCGACGGAATCCACTTCGCGCCCCACGATCTCGAACAGATGCGGCCCGACGCGGTTTTGCCCGTCCTCCATGACGTGGCAGGCGCGGCACTGGTTCCACAGACGCGCCCCGCCATCATCCGGTCCGAAGCTGGCAACAAGGCGGGCGAATTCCGACTCGTCTTCAGCCATCGCCTCCTCGGTGGCGTCATCCTCTTCGGCCGGTTCTGTCCGGGCGGCGGCGTCATCGACGGAGGCATGCTCGGCCGGGTCGCCCCCGGTCTCACGCACGATATAGGCGATGAGGCTGGCGCGATCCTCTTCGTCGCCTAGCCCCGCATAGGCCATGGTGGTTCCCGGCGCGAAACCGCGCGGATCCTCCAGCAGCGCCGACAGCGTGTCATAGTTCCACACATCGGCCACTTCGGACAGCGCGCCCGAGTAATTGAAGCCCTCGACCGAACCCGGCACACGGCCAATCAGATCATAGAGATGCGGACCGACGCGGTTGTCGCCATCCTCAAGCGCGTGACAGGCACGGCACTGATTCCAGACCCTTGCGCCATCGTCCGGGTCCACCGACGCGACGAGGCGGGCAAAATCGGACACGCCGTCCTCCGCAGGCTCGGCCTCGGTCGCGGCTTCCTCGACGGCTTCCTCCTGCGCGTCGGTCTCCTCCGCCGCCGCCTCGACGAAATCGGACACCTGATCGCCGCTTTCCTCGATGATGTAGGCGATCAGATTGGCGCGGTCCTCGGCGCTGGCCATCCCCGCATAGCCCATGCTCGTCCCGGGGGCATACTCACGCGGCGCCTCGATGAAGGCGGACAGCTCTTCGGGGGTCCACACGCCATCCGGAAGCGCGCCCGAGTAGTTGAACGCATCGATGGCCGCGATCTCGCTTCCCACGACCTTGTAGAGTGACGGGCCCACCCCGTGCTCGCCTTCCGCCATCACATGGCATGCGCGGCATTGGTTCCACTGCCGCGAGCCGGCGCTTGCATCGGCGACCTGGAGAAGCTCGGCAAAGCTGCGCTCCGCCTCGGGTTCTTCGTCCACGTCATCGCCGGTGTCGATCACATAGGCCTGCTCCATGCCCGGACGACTGGTCTTGTACAGTTCGTCGGCGGCCCACTGCCCGAGCAGGAATACGAGCAAAGCCCCGCAGAAAGCGCCGACAATCTTCGTGAATACCATAGTGTCGAACATGTCGCGTCCCGTGATGATCGAATTTCCCGCCCATGTATCCGCTTCACGCCACGGTTTTCAAGCGATACTTAGCGCGACCAAAGCGCCCGTTACCGCCCCGCAATGCGGCTGGTTGCGGCGCATCATGCCCTGCAACGGAGACATCATGAGCCGACGCATCGCATTTCAGGGAGAGCCCGGCGCATACTCGCATCAGGCCTGCCGCACCGCCCGCCCGCAGATGGAAGCGGTCCCGTGCCGGACCTTCGAGGATGTAATCGAACTGACCCGACGCGGCGATGCTGACGAGGCGATGCTGCCGGTCGAGAATTCCACCTATGGGCGCGTCGCCGATATTCACAGGCTGCTGCCGGAATCCGGTCTGCACATCATCGACGAAGCCTTCGTGCGCGTGCACATCAATCTGCTGGCCCTGCCGGGGACACGGCTGGACCGTATCGAGCGCGCGCTCAGCCATACCGTCCTGCTCGGCCAGTGCCGCGATTTCCTGCGCACTCATGCGATCAACCCGCAAACCTGGGCAGATACGGCCGGCTCCGCACAGCACGTCGCCGCCGCCGGCGACCCGACGCAGGCCGCGCTCGCATCCGAACTGGCGGGCGAGATCTACGGCCTCGAGACGCTGGCGCGCCATATCGAGGATCAGTCGAACAACACCACGCGTTTCCTGATCATGTCGCGCGAGCTGGATCTCAAGCGTCGCGGCGACTCGGGGATGATGACATCGTTCATGTTCCGGGTGCGCAACATTCCGGCGGCGCTCTACAAGGCGCTCGGCGGATTCGCGACCAATGGAGTCAACATGACCAAGCTGGAGAGCTACATGGTCGACGGGTCCTTCACGGCCACGCAGTTCTTCGCGGATATCGAGGGGCACCCGGACGATCACAACGTGCAGCTCGCCCTTTCCGAACTGCGGTATTTTACCGCATCCCTCGATGTACTCGGGGTCTATCCTGCCGATCCTCAGCGGCGGTGACGGAATCCGGGGGCGATTGCCCCGCCCAGCGCGCCTCGACCGTCCGCGCGAAGCCTTGCACGCGCGCTGCAAGCTTGCGTTCGATACGGCCACGGCTCAGCGAAAGCGATTGCAGGATCAAGCGTGCAGCCAGGGTGCGCGGCGCGATCACGACATCGAAGCTCAGACGCGACTGGCCATCAGCGAGTGGCGTGATCCGGACACCGGAGCGCCCCTCGACACTGCGCCCGCGAAAGGCGAAACGCATGTGCCCGGGCGGCTCATGCTCGGTCAAGGTCACCTTGACCTTGCGCCGCATCGCACGGAAATCGAAGCGCACCGTCCAGGCAAGGCCGTCTTTCGGCGCCGAGCCGTGACGTTCGACGGCCACGCCACGTGCCCGCGCAAGCGCTTCGAAACGCGCGAAATCCTGCGCACATTCAAAGACATACTCGGCTGGTGCCGCGATGTCATGCTGTGCCTCGAACCCCGTTTCCATCGCACACTCCCGCCCATTGCGGTGTCCGTATGCCGGGCCTTTGCGGCGACTCCAAGGCAGCCTGGCGGCGCCAGCACGAACGGCTCAACGTGCGGCTGCGATCAGTTTCCGAAAACCTGTCCGTACCGGTTTCGGGCATCGGCCATCGCCTTCGCATCCTCTTGCGTCGCCATCCCGCGCGCGACACGCTCCTGGTGAACGATCTGAAGTGAATCCAGCCGGTTTCCCGCGCCCTTGCACCCGTGGCAGGCGCTGTTGTCGCCGGCGGCGACTGCCGTATCGAATTCGTTCAGATGTCGGCTCCAATGGCTGTCAAGCTGGCTGTCGCTGAGCCCGGCATAGCGCTCTTCGCGCAATTCCTGATTGGTCCACCAATGGTCGGCATCCGGATCATGCGCCTTCCACTTGTAGTCTTCGTCCACGATTTCCACATCGGACAGAGTGTCGGCAATATCGTGCCCGAGCGAAGAGGTTCCATCCGAAACCGCCGTCACGACGGCCACCCCCAGACCGACGATCCCGGCGGTCATCACGACCCAGTTCACGGTGACAGCACCGTCGTCAGCAACAAGGAACGAAACCCGTCGCATCGCACTACCCTTTCGGTTGCATTGCGGGGCCCTTGATACACGCTGAGTTTGTTCAAAAAGCGGCTTGAATCGTTCGCTTTCCCAGCGTTTCCTGTACCGCGTCTGTGCCGACCAGCCGTCAGGCCAGCCGATCCGCAAGCCAGTTGCGAAT
>CAZMBT010000024.1:0-4132 GCA_964564395.1 uncultured Alkalilacustris sp. | reverse complement strand
GCCGTCAGGCCAGCCGATCCGCAAGCCAGTTGCGAATCAGGAAATGCGCGATCGCGCCTTCGCGCGCGGGAATCACCGCGCCATTCCTGCCGAAGAAGGCTTCGGCCATTTCCTCGCGCGACATCCACCGCGCGTCCTGCAACTCCTCGGTGTCGAGCGTGATCTCACGGGTCAGCGCCTCGCCATGACATCCCAGCATGAGCGAGCTGGGGAACGGCCATGGCTGCGATGCGAGATAGCTGACCGCACCGACCCGCACCCCGGTTTCTTCCCTGACTTCGCGCCGAACGGCGGCCTCGATGGTTTCCCCCGGCTCCATGAACCCTGCGAGCAGGGAATACATGCCTTCCGGCCAGGCATGCGATCGCCCGACCAGCAGGCTGTTACCCGCCGTAATGAGCATGATCACCACGGGATCGCTGCGCGGAAAGTGGTTGGCGCCGCATTGCCCGCATTGGCGCTGCCACCCCGCGACGCGGATTTCGGACGGATGCCCGCAGCGCGCGCAGAACCGGTGACTGTCATGCCAGTTCAACAGCCCGCGCGCGGTGACGGCAAGTTCGGCGTTCAGCGCGGAAAGCCGGGTCATCACGCCGCGCAACTCGGCGAAGCGATGGTCCTGCGGAAGATCGGGATGCTGCTGTTCGGTCGGGTCGAAAAACGCCGCCATCGCTGCCACATCGAGTTGGTCGGGCTCCCACGCCGACACATCGGCCGCGAACCGCGGCGCGCCGTCCTCCAGACCCAGAAACAACGCGGCCTCCTTCAACCCCGACAGCAGGGAATGTCCGGGCCGGACCCAGCCGAGCCGGTCGCGCCGCTCCCCGGCTATCAGGGGCTTTCCCCGCCACACCGGCAATACGCGCGCATCGTTGCGCGCCCGCAGCCCGGGCTGGGAATCGGGCCCGCGCAGATGCGCGGCGCGATCGAAGCCGACCCCGCCGAACGTGACTTCCTCGGCAAAACGCATGAACAACCCTGAATAGACGCCGCGCAGGTTCGGCTGTGTGTGTCAAAGCTGCCACGCAACACACGGGGATGCAAACCCGGCACAGATATGACGCACTCGTGCCTTGCTCGGGCTTCACCCCCCTCGATATCCCCCGAGGTGTAGGTAACCGTGTGAACGAGTGTCCCGCCAACATGTTGTTTGTCAACAATTCCCCGCCCGTGACGGCGACGCCATGAAGCGCAAGGCCGTATCGTTCCACGGGCCGGATCGTCGTGAGCCCCCCCGCGTCGTTCGGTTGCGGATCCTCGGGACGACCGATCTTCACATGAATATTCTCGGCTTCAACTACAGCCGGGACAAGCCCGAACCCCGCACCGGACTCGCGGCTGCGTCGGTCCTGATCGAGCGCCTGCGCGACGACGCCGAGAATGCTCTGCTGTTCGACAACGGGGATTTCCTGCAGGGAACCCCTCTGGCCGATTACCTGGCGTTGCGGCGCAGACCGTTCCCGGGCGAGGCCCATCCCGCAATCGCGGCCATGAATATCTTGCGGTATGATGCCGCCACGCTGGGCAATCACGATTTCGACTACGGGCTGGACTTTCTCACCACGGTGATCGCCGACGCACAACACCCCGTGGTGTCGGCAAACGTGGTCAGGCGCCGCGGCGCGGCACCGGAACAGGACCGCACGCTGGTGCCGCCTTTCGCCTTGCTGGAGCGCAGGCTTCGCGATGGCTCCGGCGCAGCCATCACACTGCGCATCGGTGTTCTGGGCCTCGCACCACCCACGCTTGTGCGTTTCGGCCCGCCCGAACTGGCGGAGCGTATCGGCACCCGCGACATCGTCGAGGCCGCCGCCGGCTGGGTTCCGAAGCTGCGCGAGGCCGGCGCCGATCTGGTGATCGCCCTTGCGCATACCGGCATCGGGGCGCAGCAGCACAGCCCCGGCATGGAGAACGCCGCGCTTCCGCTGGCACGGGTCGACGGGATCGATGCCATGCTGATCGGGCACACCCACCGGCAATTCCCGTCGCCGAACTACGCGGGCTTGGGCGGCGTCGACACCGAACGCGGCACCATCGAAGGGACGCCGGCGGTCATGGCAGGATCCAATGGCACCCATATCGGTGTCATCGACCTGACGTTGAGACGCGAGGGGCCGGGCTGGCGCGCGGACGGGGCGCAAGCCGCCGTCCTGCCCGTCCCGGATCAGCCGGACCCGCACCATGCCCGAGTATACAGCCGCAACCTGCGACGCGACCATACCGCGATCCGGACGCATCTCGATCGCCGGATCGGCTGGGTGGACGGCCCGCTACACAGCTATTTCGCATTGCTCGGCATCGCTCCTGCGACGCAGCTCGCCCTGAGGCTGCAACGCAGCGCCGCGGCCGAATTTCTGCGCGACACAGTGGCGGCGGATCTGCCCGTGCTCGCTGCCGCCGCCCCGGCCAAGGCCGGCGGCTTCGGCGGGCCGCTGAACTTCATCGATATCCGGCCGGGCGCTTTCACGCACCGCCACCTCTACGATCTATTGCCCTTCAACGACACGTTGTGCGCGTTGGAGGTCACCGGGACGGGCCTGCGCCAATGGCTCGAGCACGCCGCGACGACGCTGTGCCGTCTGCCCGGCACGGCGCGGGACATGCCGCTCAACGACCCTCGCAGCCCGACCTACAACTTCGACATCATCGATGGGGTCGAGTACGTCATCGACCCGTCCAGACCGCCGATGTCCGGCAGGCCCGGTCACGAGGGGCGCGTCGTCTCGCTGCGCCGTCGCGGACGCGAGGTGAAGCCGGATGACCGCTTCATCGTCGTCACGAGCACCTTCCGCGCCGCCGGGGGCGGCGGCGTTCTGGGCGATGTCGATCTTCAGCCGATCCGACGCGTGCTCGGCTCCGCGCGTCAGATCATGATGACCCATCTGCGCGACCATGATGCGGCCCCGGCCCTCATGCGTGCAGCACCGCCCATGCGCCTTGCGGATCTGGCGGGCCGGACCACGATCTTTCGTACCGGTCCGGGCGCGATGCATCACCTTGATGCGATCGCGGCATTCCGGCCCGAGCCGCTGGGCCTGGATGCCGATGGCTTCCTGAAACTGCGCCTGCATCTTTGAATCCGGGGCGCAGCGCGGCTAGACATCCTCGACCGCGACGACGCCGCTGATCGCCTTGATCGCACCCTTCACCTGAGGCGTCACTGGCAGATCCCTGCCGATTCTGACATCGTATTCGCGCCCGCGGGTCGGATCGCTGATGCAGAACAGGATGGGCCCCCGCGCCCCGCGCCCGCCGTCGAGGCGCCTGAGCAAGGCGGCCACCGAGCTGATCGCCGCCTCGTTCGCAATATGGATTCGAAATCCGTCGCTGCCCGCATCGGCGACCACCGCGTCCACCGGCTGCGCGGCACGGGCGAGCAGCTTGAGACTGTCCGCCTCCAGCGTCGCCTCGACCGTAAGCACGACATTCGCACCGGGCTCGAGATGCGCGCGCGCCGTCTCCAGCGTATCGGAGAAGACCGTGACCTCGTAGAGCCCGCTGGGGTCCGAGAGCTGAACAAAGGCGAACCTGTTGCCACGCGCGGATTTGCGTTCCTGCCGCGCCGCGACGGTACCCGCGATCTTGGCCACCATCGCGCCGGCCTCGGCCTTGCGGGTCACCTCGGCCAGCGTGTCCACCCCCTTGCGCCGCAGCGCGCCGGCATAATCGTCCAGAGGGTGTCCGGACAGATAGAACCCGACCGCCACCTGCTCGGCAGCGAGGCGTTCGCTGGGCAACCAGTCATCGGGCTGCGACAAGCGCGGCTCGGGTATGTCTTCGCCGGCCTCGCCGAACAGCGAGACCTGGCTGGAACCACGCGCCTCGAACACGGCAGCCGAGTAAGCCATCAACGCGTCGATCCCGTCCATGACGCGGCGGCGGTTGCTGTCCAGTTCGTCGAATGCCCCGGCACGCACCATCATCTCGAGCTGGCGCTTTCCCAGCTTCTTCATCTCGACCCGGCGTGCAAAATCGAACAGCGATACGAAAGACCGCCCGTCGCGCCCTTCTGCAACCATTCGCATCGCGTCGGCGCCGACATTCTTCAAGGCACCGAGCGCATAAACCAGACGCCCCTCGCTGACCGAGAACATCGCCTCCGAACGGTTCACGCAAGGCGGCACCACCTCGA
>CAZMBT010000023.1:0-16733 GCA_964564395.1 uncultured Alkalilacustris sp. | reverse complement strand
ACATGCCGCCGATCCAGGGCATCGCGACGATGCTCGGCGTCTATGTCGGCGGGCTCACGGGCGGTATGATCAGCGCCGCACTGCTGGGCATTCCCGGCACCCCCTCGGCCGTCGCCACGACCTTCGACGCCTACCCGATGGCGCGCAAGGGCGATCCGGGGCGCGCGCTCGGTATCGGGATATTCGCCTCCTTCTTCGGCACGCTGGTCTCGATCGTCGTGCTCGTGCTCGCGGCGCCGCCGCTGGCGCGGGTGGCGATCCAGCTCGGGCCGTGGGAGTATTTCTCGCTCATCGTCTTCGCGATGACGGTGATCGCGAGTCTCGTGGGCCGCTCGCTCGTGCGCGGGCTGATCGCCGGGCTGATCGGGATCCTGATCGCCACGATCGGGCCCGATCCGATGATGAACACGCCGCGCTTCACCTTCGATCTGTCGATGCTGCGCGCGGGTCTGCCCTTCCTTGCGGTGCTGATCGGCGTCTTCGCCGTCAGCCAGCTGCTCGGCGAGGTCGAGCACATGCGCAAGGACCGCAGCGGCAGCAGCGAGGCGCTCATCGAAAGCGAGATCGCGTTCAAACCGTTCTCCTACGCGATGGACACGATCCGCCGGCCGGTCAACCTGATCCGGTCGTCGCTGATCGGGGTGTTCATCGGCGCGGTGCCCGGCGCCGGCGGCTCGATCGCGAATCTGCTCGCCTACGACCAGGCCCGGCGCGCCTCGAAGGACCCCGACAGCTTCGGCACCGGCGCGGCCGAAGGGGTGGTGGCCTCGGAGTCGGGCAATTCCTCGACCGCGGGTGGCGGGCTGATTCCGATGATCTCGCTCGGCATCCCCGGCAGTGCGGTGGACGCGGTGCTGATGGCCTCGCTGATGGTGCACGGCATTGCGGTGGGGCCGCGGCTGATGGTGGACAATCCGGAGATCGTTTATTCGATCTTCGTGGGGCTGTTCGTGGGCGCGGTGATGATGCTGATCGTCGCGCTAAGCTCGATGCGCTATTTTCTCATGGTCACGCAGATCCCCAAGCACATCATCGTGCCCACGGTCCTGGTCTTCTGCGCGGTGGGGGTGTTCGCGCTCAACAACCGGCTTTCCGACATCTATCTTCTGTTCTTCGTCGGTACGCTCGGTTACGTGATGAAGAAGATGGACTACCCGCTCGCGCCGCTGGTGCTGGGCGTGATCCTCGGTCCGATCGCGGAAACCAATCTGCGTCGCGCCCTGTCGACGAGCGAGGATCTAACACTGTTCATTACCCGACCCGTGTCGGCGGTGCTGTTGGGCCTTGCGGTTGTTTCGCTGGTGGTCTTTCTGCGTCACCGCATGCGCCCGCGCGTGAGCGCCGACACCTGACCACGCAACGCCCGAAAGGATACAGCCGAGATGGATTTCGACTTTTCCGCCCCATACCCGTCGCAGCGCAGCCCGGTGATGGGCCGCAACATGGTCGCGACGTCGCAGCCGCTCGCCGCGCAGGCGGGGCTGCGCATGCTCGACCGCGGCGGCAACGCGATCGATGCCGCCCTCGCCGCGGCGATCGCCATGCCGGTCGTCGAGCCCACCGGCAACGGGCTTGGCAGCGACGCCTTCGCGATCCTGCATGACGGTGTTGAGTTGCACGGGCTCAATGCCTCCGGCCGCGCGCCGGCGGGCTGGACGCCCGAGCGCTTCGGGGGCCGCTCGGCAATGCCGGAGCGTGGCTGGGAAACGGTGACCACACCGGGGGCGGTGTCGGCCTGGGTGACGCTCTCGGAGCGCTTCGGCGCGCTGCCCTTCGAGGCGCTGTTCGAGCCCGCCATCGACTATGCCGAGCGCGGCTATCCCGTCTCGCCGATCATCGCCCGCCAATGGGCCGCCGGGGCCGAGATGCTGAGTGCGCAGCCGGGCTTTGCCGAAGTCTTCATGCCCGAGGGGCGCGCGCCGCGCGCCGGCGAGCTGTTTCGCGCGCCGACAATGGCACGTACCCTGCGCCGCATCGCCGAGACGCGCGGCGAGGCCTTCTATCGCGGCGAGATCGCCGAAGCGATCGCGGGCTTCGCGCGCCAGCACGGCGCCGCGCTCACCGAGGCGGACTTCGCCGTCCACCGGGCCGACTGGTGCGGCACCATCGCGCGGCGCTACGGCGATATCGACGCGCATGAGATCCCGCCCAACGGCCAGGGCATCGCCGCCCTGATCGCGCTTGGCATCCTCGAGCACACCGATGTCCGCGCCCACGGCCCCGACAGCGTCACGGGGCTGCATCTGCAGATCGAGGCGACGAAGCTCGCGCTGGCCGACACCTACGCGCATGTCGGCGATCCCGAAGCGATGCGTGTCGATCCCGAGGCGCTGCTCGATGACGGCTATCTGCGCGAGCGCGCCACGCTCATCGACCCCCGGCGCGCCGGCGATCCGCGGCACGGGCTGCCGGGGCCGTCGGGAACGATCTACATCACCGCAGCCGATTCCGAAGGCCGGATGATCTCGTTCATCCAGTCCAATTACAGCGGTTTCGGGTCGGGTGTCGTGGTCCCCGAGGTCGGCGTGAGCCTGCAAAACCGTGGCGCGGGCTTCAGCCTCGATCCGGCGAGCCCCAACGTCGTCGCGCCGGGCAAGCGTCCCTTCCACACCATCATCCCCGGCTTTGTCACGAAGGGCGGGGCGCCGCTGACAAGCTATGGCGTGATGGGCGGGCCGATCCAGGCACAGGGCCATGTGCAGATGATCCTGCGCATGATGGATTTCGCACAGACCCCGCAGGCGGCGAGCGATGCGCCGCGCTGGCGGGTGCTCGAAGGTCGGCGCGTGGCGATGGAGGCGGGTTTTCCCGAGGCAACGCTCGAAGGGCTGGCCGCATTCGGCCACGAGATCGTGCGCGGGCCGCTCGAAGCCGATTTCAGCTTCGGCGGCGCCCAGCTCATCCACCGCTTGGACAGCGGTGTCTATATCGGCGGCTCGGACCACCGCAAGGACGGCCATGCCGTGGCGTTCTGAGGCGCGCGCGACCGGGGTGGAGGACAGGGCGTGACACGCGGGTCCGGCAGGAAACCGTTGAGCGATGTGATCGCCGCGCATCTGGAAGCCGAGATCATCGACGGCCGGCTGAAGGCGGGCACACGACTGGACGAGACGGTGATTGCCGGCCGCTTCGAGGTCTCGCGCACGCCGGTGCGCGAGGCGCTGCAGCTGCTCGCGGCGCGGTCGCTCGTCGAACGGGTGCCCTACCGTGGCGTGATCGTCTCCGAGATCGCGCAGGAGGAGATCGAGCAGCTCTTCGAGGCGATGGGCGAGCTCGAGGCGTTGTGCGGCGGTGCTGCAGCGCTGCGCATGTCCATCCGCGAACGCGCCGAATTGCTGGAGTTGCACCGGGGGATGGAGACGCTCGCCGTGCAGGGCGACGGCGCGGCCTATGACGAGGCCAATGCCGCGTTTCATCGCCGCCTCTTCGAGGGTGCGCGCAACCGCTTTCTCGCCGAGGCCGCCGAAGCGCTGCGCGTCAAGCTGTCGCCGTTTCGCCGCGCGCAGCTCGCCGACACTGCGCGGATGCGCCGTTCGAGCGAGGAACATGCCGAGATCGTCGCGGCGATCTGCGAACGTGACCCCGACGCCGCCTCGCGCGCCCTGCGCCGCCATCTGGTAAGCGCGGCGGCGCAGATCGTGACCCGGTGGACGCCGCCACCAGGCGACACCGCGCCCGAACCGGCCGCGCGCGACGACGGGCCAGATGCCGACCGTGACGTGAGCGCGCGGCAAGGCTGACGGCCGCGCCGCATGGCCTGTTGCGCGCAGCTTTGGCCCGCCGGCTTATCCCGGGCCTGCCCGCGCGATCCGGCGATATCCGGCCTGACCGTGAAAGAAGCCGTTGCTGAAACGCGTCGTCGCGCAGAGATCCTGCAGGCGGCCCTCTGCTTCCGAGGCGTCGATCACCCCGTCCAGGGCGCTGCGAAACACCTCGGATACTGCGACCATGTCCGTATCCTGCGGCATCAGTCGCAGATGGGTGACACCGTCCGTCACGAGTTGACGCGCCTCGGGCAACAGAGCGAGGTAGCTTTCCGACTGGGTCTGGATGCCGTTCACCCGCAGCAGCGGCACGGCGTCGCGGGTTCGAAGCGGCATGCCGTCGGGATCCTGCTCGCAGACGAACTGGCAGTTGTCCTTGGTCCGTCCATGCGCGCGGGCGTGGTAACATCGCGCCGAAACGGCCAGGGACAGGCGCCCGAAAACCTGCACCTCGACGCCGAGGCCGAGCTTGCCCGCGGCCCGCGCCGCGACCGCAACGGCCGGGGCCGGAAGCTCGGGCGGCAGGCAGACATGTGTCGCGCCCTGACCGGCCATCCAGGCGATGGTCGCTTCGTTGTAGGCGTTCATGAAAGGGCCGATCCGGTGCGGGCGGGTACCGCGCGCGTAAAGCCCGGCGGCGTTGTTCACCTCGATTTCGGGCGACGCCATCTCCGCGATGTCCGCTGTTGCCTTGCGCTCACGCCTGAGCATCACCTCGGCCAGCGTTGAAAGGATCACGGTCTTGCCGGCCCGTTGCAGCCGCTCGATCGCTGCGGGCAGTTCGGCCTCGTGGAACGGGGCGCGCTTGGAACAGATCACCTCGCCAAGATAGACCTCGTCGAGGGGCGCTTCGTCGGCGATCCGGGCATAGAAGTCGCGGCGCCGCTGCGCGGACCAGTGATAGGCGATCGGGCCGAGCGTGAGTCTCGTCATCTCCGTCACCGCCATTTCTTCGTCTCGAACGCGCCTTGCGTCTGTTTCTGCCCCTCGGTCAGGGCCACCAGATCCGCGATATCGGCCTCGCGCCCGGCTCGGATGTCATCCACCGCCCGCCGGAATGCCGCAACCACCCCTCGCACATAACTCTTCGAACGCTGCCGGCCCTCGATCTTGAAGGCATGCACCCCCGCATCGATCAGATCGGGCAGCAGGCGTGACAGGTTGAGGCTGACCGGCTCCTCGAACGCGTAGTAGCCGTCGGGACGGTGTGGCGCGGTGTAGCGCCCCTTGCAGATCGTCGGATAGCCGGCCATCTCGTCGCGGGCGAACCGGTCGATCGTGAACCCGGCCAGTCGCGACGACATCGACCCGTCGGGGGTGCGGACATAGTCCACATCAGATGCTGGCGAGCACACGCCGTCCATGTTGGTGGACTGTCCGGTGAGGTAGTTGGTCAGGTTGCAACGCCCCTCGACCATCAGCCCGTGATTGCCGAAGATGAAGGTCTCGATCTCGCAGGGGATTTCCCGGCGGATCTGGCGAATCTCGGGAATCGTGAGGATACGCGGCAGCACCACGCGCCTTACCCCGAAATGTTCGCAATAGTAGCGGATCGCTTCGGGGCTCGATGCGGCGGCCTGCACCGACAGATGCAACCGCACTCCGGGATGGGTGCGTGCGATGTAGGCGGCCACGCCCATATCGGCAATGATGAAGGCGTCGACGCCGATCCGCGCGCCGAGATCGGCCGCCTGCCGCCACAGATCGATATGCCCGGCGGGCGGGTACGTGTTGAGCGCCAGCAGCACCTTGGTGCCCCTCGCGTGGGCATGGGACACCGCTCCGGCCAGTTCGTCGGGGGTAAAGTTCAGGCCGGGAAAGTTGCGCGCATTGGTCGCGTCCTGAAAACCGCAATAAACGGCATCGGCGCCTGCGTCGACGGCTGTACGCAACGCCGCGGGGGTCCCGGCGGGACAGATCAGCTCGGCAAGGCTCATCGCGGGGTTTCTCCTGTTGCATCGTTGGAATAGGCGCGGCGCAGCCGCTTCAGGATGGCGCGGCCGGGAGGGCCGAACATCTCGGCGGTTTCCTCGGCGATGGACCCTTCGACATCGTCGAGCGCGTTGCGCAGCCGAACGACGGCCTCGGTGTCGCCGCCGACCTCGAGATCGCGCGCGAAGAACGCCGCATCGCCGTCTTCTTCGGAGTCGATGAGTTCCAGCAGCAACATGAAGTCGCCCCTGATCACGGCCTTGCTTGGTGGCGGCGCGTCGCGCGGCACCGCGCGAAAGACCAGCGATTGCGGATCGGGGCGCAGATGCAGCGCGAAAGGCAGATCCACCGGGTCGATCAGGAAATCGGTGCTTCGATGCGGGCCCAGCCGCGCAAAGAGCGACGGGTGCCGTGCCGCGACGCGGCGCACGATCCGGGTCAGCAGCGGCTGGATCGCGGCACAGGCCAGGCGCGTGGCGATGCCGGCGCCCGGCATCGGAGGGCGCGGAGCGGTGTGGGTATCCGTGTTCATGGGTGGCGGTCCTTTCTGACGTGGCGCCGTGCTGTCGCGCGACTGCATCGGGAGCCGCGCCTTGGGGAGGCGATGGGGCCGCGCATCGGCCGCCGGCGCCTTACCGGTGCCGACGGTCGGCACCCGTCCCGTCGCCGCACGGCCGCCGCGTCGCCGCGTCGCCGGAGGGGACGGCGACAGCCGCCATCCCAGTTCGGGCCGGGTGCACCCGCCACTTGGGGCGGCGCGTGGGGCGCGGGGTCGGGAAGACGGCGAGGCACGTCGCCGCGTCGAGCCAAGGCCTTCGGTCATTGCGCTCATTCGACACCTGCCTGTTCAAGGAAAAGGGCCAGGGTTCAGGGCGTTTACGGACCCGATGACGACCGGCAGCCGCCGGAGCTGCAGTGCCGTGCCGGCCCCGGTGGCGGCCGGCATTCGACCCGTCTGCGGCGGACACTATGTCCGGGAAGCGGTACTGTAAATACCTATTTGTGGCCGCTGCGCTGCTCGGCCCGTGCCGGTGACCGACGAACGAAGATCGGCTGCGCAAGCAGGCCGCCTGAGCGGGGCGCGTCAAACCGGGGGTTTCGTTTCTGTCCGCAGAAAATGCCTCCGACTTGATCTTGATCAAGTTTGCACGGGTGGGGCCATGTTAGCCGAGTCGCATGATAGGTCGGGCCACCCCTCTTGCATGTGCACTGCTTGCTCTGAGCTTGATGCTCGGGGCTATGGGGCATGGCTATGCGCGGGGGAAGGACCCCGTCCCCGAAACACGTGAGCTGGTGATCTGCGGCGAAACCGGGCTGGAAACGATCCACGTCAATGCCCACGGAGAACCGGTCGAGGACCAGGACTGCCTGCAGGGCCTGTGCCACGACTGCCTGAGGGTGGTGGCAAGCCTGTCTGCCGCCCCGCCGGCGATCTCGCCGCACACGACGTCCGCGCGACTGGGTGATACCCGCGTCGCGCCGCTGCAGGCCCGTCATGCGGGGCGGGCCGCCAACCAGGCGCGCGCGCCCCCGTACCCGACACAGGCCTGAACCATGACTCCGGCCGCTTCCTCTCGCTGCTTCCGAGCGTTCCGGCGCGCCTGTGCCGCCCTTTCTCTCGCACTGACCGCGCTGCTCCTCGCGATGCCGGTCAACGCGCAATCCCCGCATCTGCCCCGTTTCCTTGCGGAGGTTTCCCCTGACACGCTGGTCTCCGACGCGACCGGTTTCGGCCCCATGCGCGAAGACATCCCCGCAGCGCCCCTGCTGCGCGGCACCGAGCGGATCGGCTGGGTCTTCATCACTTCCGATTATGTCGGCACGACCGGATACGCCGGGAAACCCATCCACACGATGGTTGCGATCGACGACGACGCGCGCATCATCGGTCTGGAACTGGCCGCCCATTCCGAACCCATCGTCCTGATCGGCATCCCGGAATCGCGCATCCGCGATCTGATGCAGGATCATGTCGGGCTCGACCTTGCCGCCGCGGCCGAGGCCGGCGGCGACATCCAGGACCTCAACATCATCTCGGGCGTCACGGTTACCGTCATGGTGATCGATGATTCCATCGTGCGCTCGGGGATCCGGGTTGCACGCAACCTCGGGCTTGGAGGACTTGCTCCGCTGAAAGCGCCGGCCGGGCCGCAATTCGAACTCGACGCAGAGGCGCAAGCCGCCGATGACTGGTTCACGCTGGTCGGCGACGGCACGGTGCGGCGCATGTCGCTCGATGTGGGGCAGGTCAATGCGGCGTTCGCTGCGATGGATGACCCGCGCGCGACCAACCGCCCGCTGACCGGGCCCGATGATGCGCGGTTCATCGACATGTATGCCACGCTCGCCAGTGTCCCCACGATCGGCCGCACGCTGATCGGGGAGCGCGAGTTCGCCAATCTGCAGGACTGGCTGGACGAGGGTGAGCACGCGCTGCTGGTCGCCGGGCGGGGAAGCTATTCCTTCAAGGGGTCGGGGTATGTGCGCGGCGGCGTCTTCGACCGGCTGGTGCTTGTTCAGGGTGAACAATCCATCCGTTTTCGCGACCGCGACAATCGCCGTCTGCGGACACTTGAGGTATCCGGCGCGCCCTCTTTCGACGAGCTGGACCTGTTCCGCATCCCGGCCGAGTACGAGTTCGACCCGACCGAACCCTGGCGTTTGCAGCTTCTGATCAGCCGCGATGTCGCCGCGCTCGAGCGCGTGTTCACGACCTTCGATCTGGGCTTTCAGATGCCGCGTCTCTACCTGAACGAGGTCCCGCAGACCGCGGTCCCGGCTGTCGATCTGCATGACCGCGAGGCCGAGCTCGCCGCACAGCAGGCCCTGGTCGAGCGCATCTGGTGGGACCGGCGTTTCGAGATCGGCGGGCTCGTGGTGATGCTTTCGGTCCTGACGGGGGCGTTCTTTTTTCAGATGTTCCTGACCCGCGCGGCGCGCGTGACCTACTGGTTCCGCATGGGGTTCCTGACCTTCACGCTGTTCTTTCTCGGCTGGTACGCGGCGGCGCAGCTTTCGGTCGTCAACATCCTGGCGCTGGTCGAGTCGATGCGCGAGGGCTTCAGCTGGCAGGCCTTCATGCTCGATCCGCTGACCTTCATCCTGTGGTGGGCGGTGGCGGCGGCGCTGATCTTCTGGGGCCGGGGGGCCTATTGCGGCTGGCTGTGCCCGTTCGGCGCGCTGCAAGAGCTGACCAACCAGATCGCAAGGGCGCTGAAAGTGCCGCAGATCACGCTGCCCTGGGGGCTGCATGAACGCCTCTGGCCAGTGAAATACATCATCTTCCTTGGGCTGTTCGCTGCCACGCTCGCCTCGGTTCCCTGGGCCGGGCAGCTCAACGAGGTCGAGCCGTTCAAGACGGCGATCGTGATGCGCTTCGACCGCGCCTGGCCATTCCTGACCTTTGCGTTGGTGCTTCTGGGCATCGGACTGTTCATCGAACGCTTTTACTGCCGCTACCTGTGCCCGCTGGGCGCGGCGCTGGCAATCCCGGCACGCATCCGCATGTTCGACTGGCTCAAGCGCTACAAGGAATGCGGCAATCCGTGCCAGACCTGCGCGAACGAATGCTTCGTGCAAGCCATTCATCCGACGGGGGAAATCAACCCCAATGAGTGCCTGAACTGCATGAACTGTCAGGTCCTCTACCAGTCGGAAACCAAATGCCCGGTCGTGATCCGCAAGCTCAAGCGGCGTGAAGCTGTCAGATCCAGCTCTCCCGCGTCGTCGGCGCGTTCCGATCCCGCCCGTGCGAACCACCCCAACATCAAGAAGGAGAAGTCTCATGTCTGACAAGACCACGAAACCCGGCATCAGCCGGCGCGGATTGCTGGGTGCAACTGCGGGCGGCGCGGCGCTGATGGGCGCCGGAGTCGGCGGCGGCGCGGCCCGGCTCGGCCTCATGGGCGGTGCTGCGGCCTTGGGCACGGCCGCCACCACCGGCACAGCCCAGGCGGCGGCCGACTACCATGTCGGGCCCGGGCAGCTGGACGAGTATTACGGTTTCTGGTCCTCGGGCCAGACCGGCGAGGTCCGCATCCTCGGTATTCCATCGATGCGCGAACTGATGCGCATTCCCGTGTTCAACCGCTGCTCGGCCACCGGCTGGGGGCAGACCAACGAGTCGCTTCGCATCCATCAGGAAAGGATGCTGCCGCAGACAAGGGCGTTCCTCGAAGCCAACGGCAAGAAGATCCATGACAACGGCGATCTTCACCACATCCACATGTCGTTCACCGAGGGCACCTATGACGGGCGCTTCCTGTTCATGAACGATAAGGCCAACACCCGCGTCGCGCGCATCCGCTGCGATATCATGAAGTGCGACAAGATCACCGAAATCCCCAACGCCAAGGCGATCCATGGTCTGCGCCCGCAAAAGTGGCCGCGTACCAACTATGTGTTCGCCAATGGCGAGGATGAGGTGCCGATGGTCAATGACGGCTCGGTCCTGGATGAGCCCGAGAAGTACGTGAACTTCTTCACCGCGGTCGATGCCGACACGATGGACGTTGCCTGGCAGGTGATGGTCTCGGGCAACCTCGACAACGTGGATGCCGATTACGAAGGCAAATGGGCCTTCTCGACCAGCTACAACTCGGAGATGGGGATGAACCTGGCCGAGATGACCGCCTCGGAGATGGACCATGTGGTCATCTTCAACATTGCCGCGATCGAGCGCGCAATCGAGGAGGGCGACTATATCGAACTGCAGGGCGTCAAGGTCGTGGATGGCCGCAAGGGTCAGAACAAGGACTACACCCGCTACGTCCCGATCCCGAACAATCCGCACGGCATCAACATGGCGCCGGACAGGACGCATCTGTGCGTCGCGGGCAAGCTGTCGCCCACGGTCAGTGTTCTCGATGTCACCAAGTTCGACCTGTTGTTCGAGGATGACAGCCTCGACCCGCGCGAAACCGTGCTGGTGGCCGAGCCCGAGCTGGGCCTCGGCCCGCTCCACACCGCCTTTGACGGTCAGGGCAACGCGTTTACCACGCTTTTTCTGGACAGCCAGATCGTGAAGTGGAACATCGAGGACGCGATCCGCGCCTATAACGGCGAGGATGTGGACCCGATCATCACCAAGGTCGACGTCCATTATCAGCCGGGTCACAACTCGACCTCGATGGGCGAGACGCTGGAGGCCGATGGCAAATGGTTCGTGTCGATGAACAAGTTCTCGAAGGACCGTTTTCTGAATGTCGGCCCCCTGAAGGCGGAGAACGAGCAGCTCTTCGTGATCGATGGCGACGATCTGCGCCTTGTCCATGACGGTCCGACCTTTGCCGAGCCGCATGACTCGATCATCGTTCGCACCGATATCGTGAATCCGGTTCATGTCTACGACCGCAACGACCCGACCTGGGCCGAAACGCGGGCACAGGCCGAGGCCGATGGCGTCGACATCGACGACTGGATGGATACGGTGGTGCGTGACGGCGACAAGGTGCGCGTCTACATGTCGTCGATCGCGCCCAGCTTCTCGATGGAAAGCTTCACCGTGAAGGAGGGCGACGAGGTCACGGTGATCATCACCAATCTCGACGACATCGAGGATCTGCACCACGGCTGGACGCTGGGTGACCACGGCGTCGCGATGGAGCTGGCGCCGCTGCAGACGGCCTCGGTGACCTTTGTGGCAACGAAGCCGGGTGTCTACTGGTACTACTGTCAGTGGTTCTGCCATGCGCTGCACATGGAAATGCGCGGCCGCATGCTCGTCGAGCCGAGGGACGCCTGACATGCCCGGCCTGCGTTTCCTCTTCGCGGCGCTGGTTGTCGCCCTTGCGCCGGCGCTTGCCGGGGCAGGGGAGCGGCTGGTGCCCGCCGAGCCGGGGGCGCTGGCCGCCGCCATCTCCGGGGCCGATCCCGGAGATGTCCTCATCCTTGCACCGGGCCGCCACGACGGCCCGGTGACGCTCGACCGCCCGATCACGCTCGACGGGCGCGGCGAGGCCACGATCGACGCCGGCGGGCAGGGCGATGTGATCCGCATCGACGGTCCCGATGTGGTGGTGCGCGGGCTGAGGCTGGTTGGCTCGGGCAGCGAACATCCGGTGGTGGACTCGGGCGTCAAGCTCGATCGCAGCGCCGAACGCGCGCTGGTCGAGGACAATGTGATGGTCGAAAACCTTGTCGGCGTGCACGTGTTCGGCGCTACCGACAGCGTGGTACGCGGCAACACCATCATCGGCCGCCGCGACGCGCGGATGAACGATCGCGGCAACGGCATCTATGTCTGGAACGCGCCCGGTACGCTGATCGAGGGCAATGACATCCGGTTCGGTCGCGACGGGATCTTCGCCAATGCCTCGCGCGACAATATCCTTCGCGACAACCTGATGCGCGATCTGCGTTTCGCGGTGCACTTCATGTACACGAACATGAGCGAGGTCTCGGGCAATGTCTCGATCGGCAACCACCTTGGCTATGCGATCATGTTCTCGAACCGCGCGCAGGTGACGGACAACATGTCGCTGCGCGACCGCAGTCACGGGTTGATGCTGAACTTCGCCAACAACGCCGATGTCAGCGGCAATCTGGTGCGTGGCGGCACGCACGAGAAATGCACGTTCATCTACAACGCCCATCGAAACGTGATCGTGGGCAACCGGTTCGAAGGCTGCGATATCGGCATCCACTTCACCGCCGGGTCCGAACGCAACGCGTTGACCGGCAACGCCTTCGTCGCCAACCGCACGCAGGTGAAGTATGTCGGCACCCGCGATATCGAATGGAGCCATGACGGGCGCGGCAATTACTGGTCGGACCATGCCAGCTTCGATCTGGATGGCGACGGGATTGCGGATGCGAAATTCCGTCCCAACGACATGATGGATCATGTGCTGTGGTCCCAGCCGGCCACGGGGCTGCTGCTGGGCGCGCCTGCGGTGCAGCTGATCCGCTTTGCGCAGGGTCAGTTCCCCGCCACGCTGCCCGGCGGCGTGCTCGACAGCTTCCCGCTGATGCGCGCCCCCGAGATTGCGGTACCCGACGACATCGCCCGCATGGAGGCCGAGGCCCGGCCAGCGTGGCAGCATGGAAGGTTTGATGATGACGAACTTGATCCTCTCTCGGCTCACTAAGACATTCGGAACCACCCGCGCGCTGCGCGAGGTGAGTTTCGAGGTCGCCCCCGGCGAGCGGATCGCGCTTTTGGGCCATAACGGCGCGGGCAAATCCACGCTGATGAAGATCGTGCTGGGGCTGATCTCCCTTGACGGTGGCGAGGTGCGGGTTCTGGGGGCCGCGCCCGGCGACCGCGCCGCCCGCCGGCAGGTGGCCTATCTGCCCGAGAATGTGGCCTTTCACCCGGCTCTGACCGGGCTGGAGCAGATCCGCACCTATCTGCGGCTGCGCGGCGAACCCGCGGGCGCCGCCATGGAGCTGTTGGCCCGGGTGGGGCTGGCGGATGCCGCCAAACGTCGCATCGGCACCTATTCCAAGGGGATGCGCCAGCGCGTCGGGCTGGCACAGGCGCTGATCGGCAAGCCGCGCCTGCTGGTGCTGGATGAACCGACCTCGGGGCTGGATCCGGTGTCGCGGCGCGATTTCTACACCACGCTGGACGCGTTGGCCGCCGAAGGGGCGTCCATTCTGCTGTCCAGCCACGCCCTGACCGAGGTCGAGGCGCGCACCGACCGGATCGTTATCCTGTCCGGCGGTGTGATGGTGGCCAATGCCGCGCTGCCTGAGTTGCGACGCCAGGCCGCGCTGCCGATCCAGATGCAGGTGCGGGCCAGCAATGGTGCCGCCGACGAGGTCGCCCGGTCGCTGGGCGGCGCACGGTTCAACGGAGCCACGATCACGCTGTCATGCCCGCCCGAACAGAAGCTCGCGCGGCTGGGGCAGGTCACCGCGCTCGGCGGCATGATCGAGGATGTCGAGGTGATCCCGCCCAGCCTCGAAGACCTTTACAGCCATTTCAGCAAGCAGGTGCAGCCATGAATGCCATTCTCGCCATTTCCGTGGCCGAGTTCCGCATCGCGCTGCGCAACCGCTGGGTGGCGATCGCCATCGCGATGATGGCCCTGTTTTCGCTGGTACTCGCGGGCGCGGGCAGTGCCCCCACCGGGACACTGGGCGCGGACCGTCTGTCGGTGACGGTGGCCAGCCTGACCAGCCTCGCCGTCTATCTGGTGCCGCTGGTCGCACTTCTGATGAGCTTCGACGCCATCGCCGGCGAGGTGGAGCGGGGCACGCTGCCGCTTGCGCTGACCTATCCGCTGGGACGCTTCGAGATCCTGCTGGGCAAGTTCATCGCCCATTTGCTTATCCTGTCGCTGGCCGTGGCCGTCGGTTACGGGCTTGCCGTCGGGGCGGCCGTCTGGGCCGACCCCCGCGCCGGTGCGGGGTTTCCGGCGATGGTCCGGCTGTTCTGGACATCCCTGCTGCTGGGCGCGACCTTCGTGGCGATCGGCTATGCGATCTCGGCGCTGGCGCGGCGGCCCGGCGCGGCGGCGGGGTTGGCGATCGCGCTGTGGCTTCTGATGATCGTGCTCTATGATCTGGGCCTACTGGCGGCCGTCGTGGCCGATGATGGCGGACGCTTTACCACCGACATCTTCCCCTGGCTGCTGGTGGGCAATCCGGCGGACGCGTTCCGGCTCTACAACCTCGCGGCCTCCGAGGCGACCGCCGCCGCGGCGGGGATCGGGGCCGCCGCCAACACGATCCCGCCGGCGCATGCCTTGGCCTCGATCCTGCTGTGGCCCCTCGCGGGGCTGGGGCTGGCCGTGCTGGCCTTCCGAAAGGTGACTCCATGATCCGCGTGCTCTTTCTGACCTGTTTCCTGCTCGTGCTGGGCGCCTGCCGCGACGATGACGGGGCCGGGCTGCCCGAGCCGGAAACCATGACCGCCGAAGCGGTGGGGCATTTCTGCCAGATGGGCATGCTGGAGCACCCCGGCCCGAAGGCGCAGGTGTTTCTCGACGGCCTGCCCTATCCGCTGTTCTTCAGTCAGGTGCGCGATGCGATAGCGTATGACCGAATGCCCGAACAGAGCCACATGATCGCGGTGATCTATGTTTCGGATATGGGTGCGCCGGGGGCCAGCTGGAGCGATCCCGGCGCCGACAACTGGATCCGCGCGACTGCCGCGCATTATGTGGCCGGCTCCGACAGGGTCGGGGGGATGGAGGCCCCCGAACTGGTGCCTTTCGCCGACCGGGCGGCAGCACAGGATTTCGTGCGCCGGCACGGGGGCGAGATCCTCGGCCTCGATGCCGTTACCGATGATCTCGTTCTGGCCCCGGTGGAGTTCGATGACGATATCGGCATGGATGATGACGCCGATTTCGAGGATCGCCTGCGTGCGCTGTCGCGCGGGCAGGAGGGCTGACCCATGCAGATGCTGACGCGCCGCCGCTTTCTGGCCATCTCCGCGGTCGCGGCCATCGGGATTCCTGCAGCCGCGGCAGCGCAGCGCGTGCATCACTGGCGCGGGGTCGCCCTGGGGGCCGATGCCTCGATCACACTGGCCCATCCGGATGCGCCACGCCTTGTCGAACTCGCCCGGCGCGAGGTCGCACGTCTGGAGGATGTGTTCAGCCTGCACCAACCCGGATCGGCACTCGCTCGGCTCAATGGCGAAGGGCAGTTGCAGGCGCCCGCGCCAGAGTTGCTGGAATGCCTGAGCCATTGCGCGCGGCTGCACCGCGCGACCCACGGGTTGTTCGATCCGACCATCCAGCCGCTCTGGGCACTTTATGCGCGCCACTTCGGCGGAGGGCGCCGCGTCGATGTCCCGGACGCTGCCGCGCGCGAGGGCGCGTTGGCCTCGGTCGGGTTCGACCGGCTGCGGCTGAACCCGGCGGAGATCCGGATGGATACGGGGGTTGCCCTCAGCCTGAACGGGATCGCGCAGGGTTATATCGCGGACAAGGTCGCCGCGCTCCTGCGCGCGCAGGGCTTGCGCGACGTGTTGGTGAATACCGGCGAGTTCAAGGCGCTCGGGCAAGCCCCGGACCGACAGCCCTGGCAGATCGGGCTACGCGCGGGGCCGGATGTCCTGCCCCGGCGCGCGGCGCTTCAGGACGCGGCGCTGGCCAGCTCGGCGGCGCATGGTATCAGCTTCGATGAAGCGGGCCGCGTCGGGCACATCCTGAATCCGAAAACCGGCCTGCCGGCGCCGAGATACTGGAAACTCGTCAGTATCACCGCGCCGCAAGCATGGCTCGCCGACGGCCTGAGCACCGCATTCTGCCTGATGGACCGCGCGACGATCGACAAGATCCTGCCTGTCTTTCCGGATGCCCGTATCGAGAGGCTGGTACCCGCGTGATCGGTGAACCACACCCGTGATCCGCGCACCCCGCTCTTGCGGTTTCCCGCCACGTCGTGGCCGGCTCCTGCGGATGCTTCGGCGCGTGCCGGGGCGGGCGGGCGGCAGATGCCGCGCGCTGCGGTCGGGACCGGCGCCGATCACGGGGACGGTTCAGCCTCCACGCACCCGGCGGGTCACGTGGAGCCCTTCCAGTAATCATTGGCCGCGGCGACAGTGGCGAAATGCGTGGCCACGACCTGGCTGGACGCGATAAGCGCATCGGCGTCTTCTGCATAATCCGGGCGGAGCTTTTCGCGCATCGCGGCATCGGGCTGGGTCATCCCGACCGCCTTGCGCGCAAGTGTGATCGCCAGCTCATAGCCTTCCTGCGGGGTTCGGGTTGTCAGAGTGTGCAGCCAGGTCGCCATGGGGATTTCCTTTCTCTTCGCGGGGTGATCGGGTGTCAGCGCAGGCCGGACCTTTGTATCCGCCCTCGACCGGCGATGTGCGGGGCCAGTGCGAGGCCTGCGCACGCAACCGCGCTCCACGGGCCGGGAGCGGTGCGCCTGCCTGGGAACGGGTGTGCTGAGGTCAACGGCGCGCGCTCCGGTTTCGGGGATTCAGGCCGCCGCGACGGGCGGCAGGGCAATATCTGCAAGCGTCGAGCGGTCCAGTTCGGCTAGGAATGCCGCCTCGGCCGAACGCAGGCGCCCCTTGAGGCGGCAGCGCCCGTCAAGGCTGCACGCACCGCCATCCGCGCGCAGGCATTC
>CAZMBT010000022.1:0-17086 GCA_964564395.1 uncultured Alkalilacustris sp. | reverse complement strand
GTGGCCGAAGCGGGCAGCCTGTCGGGCGCGGCGCGTGCGCTGGGCCTGACGCAGCCCACAATCAGCCGCCATGTCGATCTGCTGGAGGCATCGCTGGGCGCGCGGCTGTTCCTGCGCGCGCCGCAGGGCATGGACCTGAGCGATCTGGGTCAACAGATGCTGCCCGAGGCGCGGGCCATGGCGGCCTCGGCGGCAGCGCTGGAGCGCGCCGCCTCGGCCCCGCCGGAGGCCGCGCGCGGGGTCGTGCGGCTGGGCGCGTCCGAGGTGGTGGGGGCCGAGGTGCTGCCCGCGATCCTTGCGCCGCTGCTGGCGGATCATCCCGGGCTGGTGGTCGAACTCGCACTCTCCAACCGCAATGACGACCTGTTGCGCCGCGAGGCCGACCTGGCGCTGCGCATGGTCCGGCCCACGCAATCGGGGCTGGTGGCGCGCAAGCTGACGGATGTGCGGATCGGGCTTTACGCCCATGCGCACTATCTGGACCTGCACGACACGCCCGCGACGCTGGTGGCGCTGGCCGATCACATCCTGATTGGCCCCGACAGCGACCCGATGGCGCTGGAGGGGTTCGCGCAGGCCGGCATCCCCCGCCGCCTGATCCGCCTGCGCTGCGACCGCGAGGCGGCGCAGTTGAACGCCATCCGGGCGGGCCTCGGGATCGGTGTGATGCAGGCCGGAATTGCGGCGCGCGATCCGGTTCTGCGCCCGGTGCTGGAGGAGCATGTGGCCTTCACGCTGGAATGCTGGCTGGTCCTGCACGCCGATCTGCGCAACACTGCGCGCGTGCGGCTGCTGGCCGATCATCTGGCCGAACATCTGCCGCAGGCGCTGGCCGGGTAAGCGCGCCTCGGCATGGAAAAGCGTATCGGGGCGTGGGCTTCGACCTCGATCCGCAGAGGGTATTCCATCGCGCCCGCGATATCGGCGCAGTCGCGCCGTTGCGATGCGGTCTGCATGGCGCGCTCGAACCCGGTCGGCACGGCCTTGGCATGCGCCGACACCACGACCGTGATGGAGGCGATGAAGCCCGCGCCCGGCCCGACGGGATCGAGAACCGCGCGACAGCAACGGATCAGGCGGCGTCACTTTGCCCTGCCTCGTGGCCGTGAACAGACGCCTCCTCGCGGGTGGGCGTCGTCCCGCCGCAAGCCTGCACGCCCGAGGCCGTCACCGTGGCCAGCACGTATCCGACTGCCCGGAAGACAAGGATTGACGGCAAGGCTGGCGCTCTTAATGTCGCCCAGCCGGTCGATTTCGGGAGATCCCCATGACCCGATCCTTCCTGCAGGCCACCTTGGGCAGGCTCTCGGGCGGATTCGGCCGCAAGCGGGCTACCGGGGGCATGCGCTGGTACGGCCCGACGTCCAACGTTCCGTCATCGCCTTGCAGAGGGCTGGATCGCACAGGCCAGTCGGAGTTCGGGACGGGCTGCGCATGCACGCGGTGGTGCGCGCCGAACCATCGAGGGCTGTCAGCATGACATTCGGTCCCGCTCCCGCGCAAATCCGGGATCATATCTCCGGCATGGCAGACGCAAAAGCGCACAAGAAAGGTATGGCGGCATGACCGAGGAAACCGCATCCCACCTTGTCGCGGTGCCAAGGTGGTTGCACGCGCTGCACGGAACTCACAGCACCCGGCGGGATCTGGCGCTGGTGCAGGGCAGCGCCTGGGGCGTCACGGCGCTGGTCGCAGCACTCGCCATCACCGAGGGGATGACGCTCTGGGCGGTGGCGCTGCTGGCACTGCTGGTCGCCGATATCGCCGGCGGCGTGGTCTCCAACCTCACGCCCGGAACCAATGCGCATTACAACGCCAGCCGCCGCGCGCGCCTCGTCTTTCTGGCGCTGCATGTGCTGCAGCCGGCGGCGCTGATCTGGCTGTTTCCATCATGGGGGGTGCTGATCATCGCGGTCGCGGCGCTGACGCTGGCCACGGCTTTCGGGATCGAGTTGCGCGGCCGCCGCGCAGACGCCGCCCCCGTCGCCGTTGCGGCCGCGGTCGGTGCGATCGCGCTGATCCTGCTCGCACCCGCAGCATTCGGACCGGCCCCATTCCAGGGGCTTTCGCTGATCCTCGTGCTTTACGTTCTCAAGGTCGCGGTGGCATTTCCGGTGGACTGGCACCCGGTGAGAGGGCAAGGCGGCTGACGCCGAGGATCGTCGATCATCAAGTGCTCCGGGTCGATCCGGCCCGACGCGCGATCGCCGTCTTCTCGGGCCCCTGGCGACCACCGCATCGGCATGCGCCGGATTCCCGCGGACGCGGCGCTCAGGCTTTCATGCGTTCCGATCCCGGGTCGTAGAGCGGCTTCAGGCTCGCGGTCGCGGCAATCCGCTCTCCCGTCACGTCGATCTCGAAGCGCGAACCGAGCAGATCGTCAGCGCTTTCGCCATCGCACGGAACATAGCCCATACCGACCGCAGCGCCGAGATGGTGGCCGTAATTGCCCGATGTGAGATGACCCACGATCTCGCCGTCGCGCAGGATCGGTTCATTGTGATACAAAAGCGGCCCCGCATCCTGCAGCAGAAACTGCATCATCCGGCGGGTGGGACCGGCTTCCTTGCGCCGCAGGACGGCGTCACGGCCTATGAAGTCGGGCTTGTCGGTCTTGACCGCAAAGCCGAGCCCCGCCTCGATCACGTGATCCTCGCAGGTAATGTCATGGCCGAAATGGCGAAAGCCCTTCTCGATCCGGCAGCTATCCATCACATGCATGCCGCACAGTTTGAGCCCAACATCCTGCCCGGCCTGCCAGAGCGTCTCGAACACATGCCCCGCCATGTCGGCGGAGACATAGATTTCCCAGCCAAGCTCGCCGACATAGCTGACGCGATGCGCGCGTGCGAGGCCCATGCCGATCTCGATCCCGGCCCAGGTTCCGAACGGGTGCGCGTCATTGCCGAAATCGTTCGGGCTCACCCTTTGCATCAGGTCGCGCGCCTTCGGCCCCATGACGGCCAGCACGCCCTCGGCGGCGGTCATGTCGATGATCACCGCGCTGTCCTCGCCGCGATGACGTTCCAGCCATGTCTGATCTGCCAGCCGCGTGGCCGCCGGCGTGACGACCAGAAAAGCTGTCTCGGAAAGCCGGGCGACCGTGACATCGGCCTCGATTCCCCCGCGCGGGTTGAGAAACTGGGTGTAGACGACCTTGCCGACGGGCACGTCCATGCGCCCGCCGCAGACGCGGTTCAGGAACGCCTCGGCATCCGGCCCCTCGACGCGCAGCTTGCCGAAGGAGGACATGTCATACAGGCCCACGCCGTCGCGGATCGCCATGTGTTCGGCGCGGGCATTGTCGAACCAGTTCTGACGCCCCCAGCTGTATCGGTACCGGCGCTCCTGACCCGGTGAGGCGAACCAGTTGGCGCGCTCCCAGCCGGCGGCTTCGCCCATGACCGCGCCATGCGCCTGAAGATGCGCATGCAGCGGAGACCGGCGCACCCCGCGCGCGGTTTCCTTCTGGCGATAGGGATAATGATCGGCGTAGAGCAGGCCGAGGGTCTCCTTCGATCTCTCGAACAGGTAGCGCCGGTTGCCCTGAAAGGGCTGCATCCGCGCGACATCCACATCGCCCAGATCGAAGGGCTTCTCGCCGTCCTCCATCCACTGTGCAAGTGCCATGCCCGCACCGCCCGCGGACTGGATTCCGATCGAGTTGAATCCCGCCGCGACCCAGACATTCTCGGACCCCGGGGCCAGCCCCAGGTGATAGGCATCGTCCGGCGTGAAGCTTTCGGGCCCGTTGAAGAAGGTGTGCACGCCGGCATCCGCCAGCATGGGCACCCGGTGGCAGGCCTTTTCGAGGATGGGTTCGAAATGGTCGAAATCGCCGGGGAGCTGGTCGAACTCGAAATCCTCGGGGATACCGTTCATTCCCCAGGGCTTGGCGTCGGGCTCGAAGGCGCCGAGCACCATCTTGCCGGCATCCTCCTTGTAGTAGGCGCATTCGTCGGGCACCCGCAGAACCGGCAATGACCCGAGCCCTTCAATGGCCTCGGTGACGATGTAGAAATGCTCGCAGGCATGCAGCGGGACATTGACGCCCGCCATGAGGCCGACCTCTCGCGCCCACATGCCCGCCGCGTTGACAACCGTATCGCAGGCGATGTGTCCGCTCTGACCGTTCTCGGCCGTCCAGTCCACGCCCGTCGCGCGGGTGCCTTCGCGCCTGATGCCGGTGACTTTCATCCCCTCGCGGATCGTGGCGCCCTCCTGCCGGGCGCCCTTCGCCAGCGCATAGGCGATGTTGGTCGGATCAGCCTGACCGTCCCCGGGCAGCCAGACGCCGCCGGTCACCCCATCGAGGTTGAGATGCGGGTAATGATCGGCGATCTCGGCGGGCGACAGCTCCTCGGCCGCGACACCGAAGGCACGGGCCATCGCCGCGTTTCGCAGCAGCTCTTCGCGCCGCTCGTTCGTGAGCGCGGCGCTGATCGAGCCGCACTGGCGAAAGCCCGTCGCAACGCCGGTTTCCGCCTCCAGCGCGGTGTAGAGATCGGCTGAATACTTCGCCAGACGCGTCATGTTCTTGGTGGCACGCAACTGCCCGATCAACCCGGCGGCATGCCATGTGGTGCCGGAGGTGAGCCGCTTGCGTTCCAGCAGCACGACATCGCGCCATCCCAGCCTGGCAAGATGGTAGGCCACCGAGCAACCGATCACACCGCCCCCGATGATGACCGCACGGGCCGATTCGGGCATCTCAGACATGGCAACGTCTCCCCTTCCGGTTGCTCGGTCCTCGCTTTCAGGCAGCGCGGATGAAATCCGCACCATCCGCCACGAACGCTGTTCGCGCCTGCTGGTTCCGTCCGCGTCGACCCGTCCGGGCCGTGCCGGCCGCGACGAGGCAGCCGGCAAGGGCATTCACGCCCGCAGCCAGTTTCCGTCGGCGCCCGGATCCGCCCCGCCATCCAGCCCCTCCTGCGTGATGCGGATGCCATGCACCCATGCGACGCCGAAGCTTTCCGGATTCCGGATCACCTTGTAGCCCATGGCCTCCAGCTCCTGCGTGACGAAATACGGTATGCGGTTCGTCACGTCGATCGCGTTGCTCGTGGCGGAGAAGCGCGGGCGCCACACCGCCTCTTGCATCGTACAGCCGAAGTCGAGCGCGTTGAGCGTGGCCTGAAGAACGCCCATGGCGATCTGTGTCGCGCCGGGCGCACCGAGGACGATGTAGGGCATGTCGTCCTTGAAGATGATCGACGGCACGATGGAACTGAAACGCGCCTTGCCCGGCGCGATGGAACCCGGCTGGTTCGGACGCGGGTCGAACACGCCCATGCAGCCGTTATGCATGAAACCCAGCCCGTCCGGGATGACACCCGAGGGCATCCCGAGCGAATGCGTCATCGACACACACAGCCCGTTGCCGTCCACCACCGAAAGATGGGTGGTGTCCTTGCTCTGCGCGGCCGGGTCGAAACGCGGCACATCGGCCTTTTCACCGCGCTTGATGCGCGCGGCGCATTCGGCGGCGTAGTCCTTCGAAAGCAGCCGCTCCACCGGCACGTCCAGAAAATCGGGATCGCCGATGCCCTGATCCTTGTCGATCGTTGCGCGTTTCATCGCTTCGGCCACGACGCGCACATATTCGGCGCTGTTGTGCCCCATGGCCGCAAGATCGAAATGTTCCAGAATGTTCAGCATCAGCGTGAGCATCAGCCCGCCGCCCGGCGGCTGGTTCGTCGTCACCCGAAAGCCGCGATAGCTCGACTCCACCGGCTGGCGGATGCGTGCCTGATAGCTCGCCAGATCCTCCGCGGTGACCAGCCCGCCATTCGCCTCCATGTCTGCCACGATCCTTTCGGCGATCTCACCCGTGTAGAAGGCCTCGGCGCCCTTCTCGGCAATGATCGACAGCGTATTGGCCAGATCGGGGTTCTCAACGCGGTCGCCCACGCGCTTCGGCGTGCCGTCGGCGCGGCAGTACAGGGCGCGCGCGGCGGGGGTGTGCGCGATGCGTTCGCTGTTGGCGACGCGTCCCATTATCGAGGGTTGCGACCAGAAATAGTGCACATGCGGGCGCACATGCCACCCCTCCTTCGCCCAGCGGATTGCCCGGTTGAGCAGGTCTTGCCACGGCAGGGAACCGTGTCGTTCGTGGGCGGTGGCGTAGGCGCGCAGCGAGGCCGGAACGCAGACCGACTTGTGGCCGATATCATTGACGCGCCCTTTCAGGATGAAGCCGTAGCCATCGCGCGCCTCGCCCTCGATCAGGTCTTCCCACATGTCACTGGTCGCCGATTTCGGCGCAGGAGCGTGGAAATCGATGTATTCATGTGTCCCGCTCACCGGGTCATGAACCGCCATGCTGCCGAAGCCCGAGATGCCGCACATCAACGGATCCACCACGCCCTGGACGAAAGCCATGGCGATCGCCGCATCCACCGCGTTGCCACCGGCGCGGAGAATTTCAACTCCGGCGTCAGACGCTTCCGGCTGCGGCGATACAACCATTCCGTTTTCGTAATCGTGATTCATCTCAATTGTCCTCTGTCGTGGCTTGTACCGGCTTGGCGGCCTTTTCGAACAGGCGGCATTCCACATGGCCCCCACCGCTGCGCGCGACGGGATGCGGCGCGATCCGGTCGCAGCCTTCGAAACACTCGATGCAACGCGGGTGAAACGCGCAGCCCGTGGGCGGGTTCGCCGGGTCCGGAAAGGCCGTGCCAAGGCCGAGTTCGGGAATGCTCTGCCGGGTATCCGGCGTCATGACGGATTTCAGCAGGGCCTGGCTGTAGGGGTGTTGCGGATCCCGGAAGAACCGGGTGGTTTCCGCACGCTCCACCACGCGGCCGAGATACATCACCGCAATCTCGGTCGCGAGGTGTTCGACCACGGCAAGATCGTGCGTGATGATCACGTAGGTCAGGTTCAGCTCGTTCCGAAGGTCCTGAAGCATGTTCAGGATCTGACTCTGAACCGATACGTCGAGCGCCGAGGTCGGCTCGTCGCATATCACGATGTCGGGACGCGTGATGAGCGCCCGGGCAATGGATACCCTTTGGCGCTGCCCGCCCGAAAGCTGGCTCGGATAGCCTCTCGCCAGGCGGCTCGGCAGGCCCACCCGCTCCATCATCGCGCGCACCTCCTTGCGGCGCGAGGCCGCATCGCCGATGCCATGCAGCCTGAGCGGCAGCGAGATGATGGACTCGATCGTCTTGCGCGGATTGAGCGAGGAGAACGGGTCCTGAAAGATCGGCTGGATCTTTCGCGAAAGCGCGGCGCGTCCGATCTGTTCGACGGGCGTGCCGCCGATCTTCACCTGACCCGCCGTCGGTTTCTCAAGCCCGAGCAGCAGCCGCGAAAGCGTGGATTTGCCGCACCCCGATTCTCCGACGATGCCGATGATGTCGCCCTGGTGAATGTCCAGATCCAGCCCGCGGACAGCCTGCAGCTGACGCTTCCTGCCCAGCAGGCCCGAAGACAGCGTGTAGGTTTTCGTCAGGCCCTGCGCCTCTAGAATCGGCGCGCCGGTTGTCTGGTCCGTCATGGCGCGACCTCCCCATCGGCAAGCTCCGGTTGCGAACTGCGCATCGCCTCCAGCGTGCGGATGCAGCGCACCCCGTGCTGCGGCCGCGGTTCAACGAGCGGGATGCGGGCGCGACAGGCTTCGTGCGCGAAGGCGCAACGATCGTGGAAATGGCACTTGCCCATCTGCCCCACGAGGTTCGGCACCATTCCCGGGATCGTGCCCAGATGCGCGCCTCGGCTGGTGCGCCCGGGTACAGGGATGCAGCGCAGAAGGCCCTGCGTGTACGGGTGAAGCGGATCATCGAAGATCTGCTCGGCGCTGCCGCTTTCGACGACCTGGCCGGCATACATCACCGCCACGGAATCCGCGATCCGGCTGACCACGCCGAGGTCGTGACTGATCAGCATGATCGCGGTGCCGAGCTCGCGCTGGATCTTTTTCAAGAGCCCGAGGATCTGCGCCTGGATGGTGACGTCCAGCGCGGTGGTCGGCTCATCGGCGATCAGCAGTTCAGGGTCGCACATCAGGGCCATTGCGATCATCACCCGCTGCCGCAGCCCGCCGGAGAGCTGATACGGGTACTGATCCAGACGGCGCTCCGCGCCGCTGATGCCCACCAGTTCCAGCAGTTCGACGGCGCGGGCCCGTGCCTGCTTGCGCGTGACCTTGCGGTGGCGCCGCAGCGTTTCGGTCAACTGATCGCCGATGGTAAAGACCGGATTGAGCGACGTCATCGGTTCCTGGAAGATCATCGCGATACGATCGCCCCGCAGGTCCGACATCTCGCGCGGCCCGAGGCTGAGCAGATCGGTGCCCTTGAACCTGATCCGCCCCTCGGGCACCGACGCCGCCTTCGGCAGCAGCCCCATGATCGCGAGCGAGGTCATCGACTTGCCGCAGCCGGATTCTCCCACGACGCAGAGCGTTTCGCCGGGCGTGATGCGAAAGCCCACATCCTGCACTGCCTTCAGCGGACCGCTCGCGGTCGGAAGCTGCACGCTCAGGTTCTCGACCTCGAGCACCGGCTGTTGCTGTTGCGGTGTAATGTCGGTCATGCCCGGCCCTCCGGTGACGTGATGTCGCGTACGCCGTCGCCCAGCAGATTCACGAACAGCACCAGCAGGAACAGCGCGATCCCCGGCAGGGTGATCATCCACCCGGCGAAGAATATCTCCGAGCGCGCCTCCGCCAGCATCAGCCCCCAGGAGGGCAGCGGCGGCTGGATGCCCAGCCCGAGGAAGGAAAGCGACGCTTCGTAGATGATCGCCACGGCCATCTCGATCGTGGCGACGACGATGAGCGAATTGGCCACGTTGGGCATGATCTCGGTGAGAATGATGCGCAGGTTCGAGCAGCCCACGGCCCGTGCCGCCGTGACGAATTCCTGGCTCTTGATCTGGAGCGTGACCGACCGCATCACTACCGCGAAACGATCCCACAACAGAAAACCAAGCACGAGGATCACGACCTTGAGCGAGCCATCGAAGATCGCCACCACCGCAAGCGCCACCAGAACGACGGGCATCGACAGGCGCGTGGTCACGATGAAGGAGATCACGGTGTCGACCTTGCCGCCGAAATAGCCCGCCATCACACCGAGGGTGGTGCCGATCAGGCAGGAAATCGCCACGACCGAGAAGCCGACGAAGAGCGAGATCCGCGCACCGTAGACCAGCCGCGTGAAGTAATCCCGGCCGAGCGCGTCCGTGCCCAGCGGATGCAGCCATCCGGCGTCGGGATGATCATGGAAGTACGCATGCCATACGGGCGGAATGCGCCGGCTCGTCAGATCCTGAAAATAGGGATCATGCCATGTCAGCAGCGGCGCAAGGATCGCCACGACGATCAGAAGCAGCAGCCCGCCGCCCCCGATGATCAGGCTGTAATGTCCCAGATAGCGGGAAATCGTGCTTCGCCGCAGGGTGACGCTGTCGCGCGCGTCGGCCTGCGCCGGATCGTTCTGAACTGTAGTCATGTCAACTCCTCAGCGCCCACGCTGGCGCGGATCGAGCCACGCGTTGATGATGTCGGCCGTGAAAGTCAGGAGCACATAGAAGCTTGCGATGATCAGCACGACGGCCTGCACCACCGGCGGGTCGGACATGGTGATGGATTCCCATGCCAGGTAGCCGATGCCCTGCATCGCGAAGATCGTCTCGATCACCACCGATCCGCCCAGCATCATGCCCAGCTGAACCGCCGAAACCGATACCAGCGGCAGGATCGCATTGCGCAGCGCGTGCTTGAGCACCACCTGCGGCGGTCGAAGCCCCTTGGCCCGCGCGGTCCGGATATAGTCGGATTGCAGCGTGTCGATCATTCCGGCCCGGGTGAGCCGCATCAGCGTCGGCATCGCGTAGTAGGCAAGCGCCACCGCTGGAAGCACGAAGTTCTGCCAGGACCCCGAGCCCGATGCCGGCAGGAGGCGAAGCTGCACGCTGAAGATCAGGATACCCATCAAGGCGAGCCAGAAATTGGGTATGGCCTGCCCCAGAACAGCGATGGTGAGTGCGCAACGATCGATCCACGAGTTCGGCTTGAGCCCGGCAAGAATGCCGAGCGGAATCGCCACGATCACCGCCAGCAGAAAGGCCGATGCGCCGAGGGCCATCGTCACCGGGAGCCGTTCCAGGACCACATCCGCAACGGGGCGTCGCTGACGGTAGGACTCGCCGAAATCGCCGACCATGATATCCTGCGCCCAGGCGACGAACTGTATATGCAGCGGCTGATCGAACCCGTACAGCGCTCGGATCGCCTGGATGTCGTCGGCGGTCGCGCTATCGCCTGCGATAGCGCGCGCCGGGTCGACCGCCGCGTGGGTCAGGGCGAAGGTGAGGATGGCCACAGCCACCAGCACCAGCACCCCGACCGCGGCGCGTCTAAAGATGAAGCGAAGCATTCTTCAGACTGTCCGTTGCGTCACTGATCGGCCCATTTGGCCATGAAGAAGCGCGGGTTCTCGTCCGGATGGCTCTGGAACTCGAGATCGGCGCTGTAGGCGTAGGTCGTCGGGTGCGTCCACATCGGATACCAGTAGAGCTCACCCGCGATCTGGCCGACCGCGAACTCGTAATGCTCCATGCGAGTGTCGTGATCTGCCGTCTGCGCCGCCGCAAGCAGGGCTTCGGCAACCGCGTGGTCCTGCGCCATGTCGTCTTCCGACAGGGTGAAGAAGTTGTTCAGCAGCGCCGAAACATCGTTCACGCCGTAGGACCCCCAATCGCCCAGCATCATGTTGACCTGGTTGTTGACAACCCGCTCGCGGGCATTGCCGTAATCCAGCACACTGGCATCGACATTGATGCCGACATTGGCGAGGTACCCGCTCACCGCTTCCGTCCATTCGCGGCTGCGATAGGACGTCATGCGCAGGTTCATGCCGTCTTCATAACCGGCTTGCGCCAGCAGCTCCCTTGCGCGTTCGGGGTCATAGCCGAGATCCGTCGCATCCTCGATGCAGCCGAACTGGGTGCGAAAGCATGGCGAGTTGATCACGGTGGACCCCTCGCCGATCACCTGATCGACGATCGTCTGACGGTCGATCGCCAGGGCGACGGCCTCGCGCACCCTGGCATCCTGCATCGGATTGCCGCCGTCCATGTCACGCAGATTCATGGAAAGGAAGCTGATCCGCATGGTCTCGTCCGCAGTCACGGTGATATCCGGCACGCCGGTCATCGGGTCCGCCTGATCGGGCGGCACACGCCAGATCCAGTCCACGCCGCCGCTCAGCAACTCGGCAATCTGCGTCGAGGTGTCGGGGATCGAGCGGTAGACGATCGCGTCGAAGGTGGGCATGCCCTTGGGGCTGTCCGCGAAATACCCGTCGAATGCCTCGACGCGGATCCGGTCGCCCTGCGCGAAGTCTGCCAGCGTGTAGGGTCCGGTGCCCACGAGGCGGCCATTGGCCCCCGCCCGCCCGGTTTCGCCGAAAAAGCCCTCGGGCAGGATCGCGTGCAGCGTCGAGATATACTCCATCGCCGCCGGGAAGGGTTCCTTGAGATTGATGCGCAGCGTGAGCTCGTCCACCGCCTCCGCATTCCTGATCCAGTTGACGTTGCTTTGCACGTTCACGCCGTTCTCGGGCGTCGAGATGTAGTTGAAGGTGTAGACAGCATCATCGATCGTGAAGGGCTCGCCATCATGCCACACGACATCGTCGCGCAGCTTGAACTCGAGCGTCCGGTCGTCCACCCATTCCCATGACGTGGCCAGAAGCGGCAGGTAGTCACCCTCCGACGTCTTGTAGACCAGCGTGTCCCAGATGAGCTGGCCGTTCAGCAGCATCGCCTCGCGGTGATAGTTGAAATAGGGGTCGATCGTTGTCAGCGAGACATTGCTGGCCCAGCGCAGCGTGTTCTCCGATTGCTGCGCCAGGGCCGGCACGCCGTACAATCCCGCAACACCCAGTGAGATTGCCGCCGCAACCTTCATCGGAAACTTGGTCTTCATGGTCTTCCTCCCTCATTGAACTGGAAACGAACTGGATACCTGGGCGTCAGGCCTGAAAGCGCCTGATCGCGTCGAACAGGATCTGCTTGACTTCCTCGATCCGCTCCGGCGGATATCTTTGCGTGATGCTGCCCACGCTGATCGCCCCGGCGAGCTGCCCCGCGCTGTCGAATACCGGCGCACCAATCGCCACCACATACTCGAAGAGATCTTCGCAGCTGACCGAACAACCGCTTTCCCGGATGCCGGCGATACGCTCACGAAGCAGGCCGGGATCGGTGCAGGTGTGGCGGGTACGCGCCTCGAGCGGGCCCGCCAGGTATTCGTCGATAAAGGTGTCGTCCGAATTGGCCAGCAGCACCATCGGTGCCCCGCCGCAATGCAGGGGCAGCGACATGCCGACGCGCGAGCCGTGAACGCGGATCGTCGATGTCCCCTCCCTTCGCGAAATCACCAGGGCGTGCCGCCCGCTTCTGATCATGAAGAGCGCGGGATCCTTGGTGTGGTTCACGACCTCCCGCATGATCAACTCCACCCGATTCAGCAGCGGATCGCTGTCCAGCGCCTTGTTGACCAGGTGCAGGGCGCGCGGATCGACGCTGTAGAGCCCGGTGTCGTGCTGGCGGGCGACGAAACCGTGATGCACCAGCGTGGCGAGCATACGATTCGCCACTGTGCGGGGGTAATCCGTGGCCCTGACAATATCGGCCAGCGAGCAGGGCTCACCCTTCTCGCAAAGGATCGTGAAGATCGTCATCGCCTTGCTGGCGGAAAGACTGATGTTCGGCGTCAAACCAAGCCTCGCATAACCTAACGTCCGATAATCGGACATAGTCACCTTTTATCGGACATTTGCACATGCTCCCGGCCCTGTCAACGGAGCTGACCCGCCGCGGCGCGCCTGGCGCCAGAGCGATCTCGGCGCCCCGCCGCGGGCACCCCGGGACGGACGGCGGGCACACGCGCTCGGCCGAGGCGGCGGCGCACAGGCGATCCCGATGCGGGGCCCGGACTTCGGGCGGGTCCGGCAGGGCCGCGTTGTCAGGCATGTGACAGCGCCCCGCGCGTTGACGGCTCGACCGGGCGCGGAGGCGACGCTTGTCACGGAACTGTCATGCAACCGTGTCATGAGCGTTACATCGCGGCTCTACCCCGATGCCACCGGGTGCCCGGCCCGCGATGTGGCGGGCACTGCGGGGCAAAGCACAGATCGAACTGGAGACACCATGACCCGTCTGTCCCTTCTCATCTCGTCCGCGTCGCTGGCGCTCGCGACCGCCGCCGGCGCCCAGTCGGTGGACCCTGACCTGCCCGAATACGAAGCCGTATCGGGCGTGTCGGGCAACCTGGTCTCGATCGGGTCGGACACCCTCAACAACCAGATGACGCTGTGGTCCGAGGGCTTCCGCGAATTCTACCCGAACGTCGCCATCCAGATCCAAGGCGCCGGATCGGGCACCGCCCCGCCCGCCCTCGTGGAAGGCACGGCGCAGTTCGGCCCGATGTCGCGCCCGATGCGCGACAGCGAAATCGAGGAATTCGAAGCCCGCTTCGGCTATGAACCCATCGCACTGCGCGGCGCCATCGACGCGCTGGGTGTGTTCGTTCACCGTGACAACCCCGTCACCTGCCTGTCGCTGCGCGAGATCGACGCGATCTTTTCCTCAACCCGCGCGGGCGGCGCCGACGACGCGATCACCACCTGGGGCGAAGCGGGCGCCACGGGCGACTGGGCGGAGCGTCCGATCGCCATGTATGGCCGCAACTCGGCCTCCGGCACCTATGGCTACTTCCGCAATGTCGCGCTGTTCGGTGGCGACTACAGCCCCGAAGTGCGCGAGCAGCCCGGCTCCTCGACCGTCATCCAGGGCGTGGCCTCCGACATCAACGGCATCGGCTACTCGGGTGTCGGATACGCCACGGCCGATGTGCGCGCGCTCGAGATCCGCGGCGAAGACGGCGAATGCTACAGCACCGACGATGCGCCGACGGGCCTCTATCCGCTGGCGCGTTTCCTCTATGTCTACATGAACGTGGACCCCAACGCCGAGATGGAGCCGCTGCGCGCGGAATTCGTGCGCTATGTCTACAGCCAGCAGGGCCAGCAGGACGTCGTGCGCGCGGGCTTCTTCCCGGTGAATGCGCGCGTCGCCGATGCCGATCTCGAGGTCTTCGGGCTGAACTGACGCCGCTGCCGATCCCGCCGGCCCGCGCCCGACGCGCGGGCCGGCGCTTCTTCGTCCCGTCATTCCCTCGCCGAAAGCCCCCATGACCGACAGCACCCATTCCGGCCACAGCGCCGCCGATCGTGCCGAACGCAAGCGGCTGCGCAACCTCGAGACGCGCCGCAGCGTGATCTGGGGCGAGCGGATCGCCCGCGGCGTGATCACCGTTGGCGGGCTGATGGTGATCGTCGCCGTTCTGGGAATCATGGTGTTCCTGTTCAGGGTCGTCATGCCGCTGATGGCCGGCGGCGAGCTGCAGGGCAACGTGCGCTACCAGCTCGACACCGAGCAGGACGTGATCTGGATGAATGGCGACGAATTCCAGACGCTTGGCCTTGCCGTCGCCGCCGAAGGGCGGGTGATCACCTATCACGTGCCGACCGGAACCGAAGTGTCGCGCGGGCGGTTCGATTTCGAGGATGCCGAAGTCACCGCCGTGGCCGGCACGCTGTCGCGCGATCAGGTCGCCTTCGGCTTCGATGACGGCTCGGTACGCTTTTCCGAACTGCGATTCGAGACGCAGACGACATCGCGCCGTGCCCTGCTGGACGATCATATTCCGCTTGTGCCGCTCGATGCACGCGACAGGATGCGCGACGGGAACGTTTATACCGAAGTCGGCACCGGCGATTTCCGTACCCTGTCCAGCGACATCGCGCTGGGCCCGCCCGAGGCCGTGTCCGACCGCCCCATCATCGCGATCGACTACCGTGTCGGCGGCACGCGCGAGCGCCCGACCCTGTCCTTTGCGACGGTGGACGCCGACAACGCCGTGCGGGTCAGCCGCTCACGCGTGCAGGTCAACATGATGACCGGCGAGGAAACAATAACCACCACCACGACCGACCTGCCCCCGCTGGATCTGCAGGCCGGGGTGAGCGTCACCGGGATCCTGCTGTCGGGCAACGCCGACCGCGCCATTGTCGCGACCGATGACGGCTACGTGCACCGCTACGACATTCGCAACATGGATGCGCCGCAGCTGGCCGAGACCCGGCGCGTCGCGGATGACGGCATCGCGGTCACGGCCATGACCTTCCTGTCGGGCGAGGAATCCCTCGTGGTGGGCGGCGAGGACGGCTCGTTGAGCGTCTTCTTCCGCCTGCAGACCGGCACCTCCGACACCACCGACGGCCGCGAGCTGATCCGCGCGCGCGAACACGCCCCGATGCCCGCCGCGGTGGTCGATCTGTCCGAGGCACAGCGGCACAAGGAGTTCGTCGCCGTCGATGCAGAGGGCAATGTGCATGTGCACCATTCGACGTCCGATCAGGTGCTGTTCGAACTCGCGCGTTCGGGCGACGTGACCACAGAGTCGCGCGCGATGATCTTCCCGCGCTCGGACGGGGTGATGCTGGTCAGCCAGGGCGGCGAGGTCGAGGCCTGGCAATACCGCCAGCGCCATCCCGAGGTGACGCTGGGGGTGCTGTTCGGGCGGATCTGGTACGAAGGCTACAGCCAGCCCGATTTCGTCTGGCAATCGACCGCAGGCACCGATCTGGCCGAACCGAAATACTCGCTCGTGCCGCTGATCTTCGGCACCATCAAGGCGGCAACCTACGCCATGATGTTCGCGGTGCCGATCGCGCTGATGGCGGCGATCTACACTTCGGAGTTCGTCGACCGGCGCGTGCGCGCGACCGTCAAGCCGATGATGGAGATGATGGAAAGCCTGCCCACCGTCGTGCTGGGCTTCGTCGCGGCGCTGGTGCTCGCGCCGCTGGTCGAGGAATTCATCGGCGCGGTGCTGCTGGGCCTCGTTGCGCTGCCCACGGGGCTCATGCTCGGGGCGTTCCTGTGGCAGATGCTGCCGGTACGGACGGCGCTGCGCTTCGACGGATTTCCGAAATTCATCGCGATGGCTGCGATGGTGCTGGCCACCGCACTGGTCGCCGCCGAGCTTGGCCCGGTGTTCGAGCGCATCCTGTTTCACGGTGATTTCAAGGCCTGGACCGCCGGCCGCATGGGCACCGGGACGCCCTTCATGTTCCTGGTGTTGCTGCCGCTGAGCTACCTGACCGTGGCCTACACTTTCCGCAAGACGCTGGGCCACCACTACCGCGCGCTGCTGGGCGACCGCGACCGCGCGGCCGCCGGACGCCTCGACGCGCTGCGCTGGATCATCATGCTGTCGGCGGCGCTCGTGCTGTCATGGGGCGTGGCATCGCTGCTGACGGCCATCGGCTACGACCCGCGCGGCGGCGTCATCGACAGCTATCAGCAGCGCAACGCGCTGGTGGTGGGCTTCATCATGGCGTTTGCGGTGATTCCCAACATCTATACCCTCGCCGAGGATGCGCTGAACTCGGTGCCCGCGCATCTGCGCTCGGCCTCGCTGGCTTGCGGCGCATCGCCGTGGCAGACCGCGACCTGGGTGATCCTGCCGACCGCGGCGTCCGGGGTATTCTCGGCGATCATGATGGGCATGGGCCGCGCCGTCGGCGAGACGATGATCGTGGTCATGGCCGCGGGCAACACGCCGATCATGGAATGGAACATCTTTTCCGGGCTGCGCACGCTGTCGGCCAATATCGCCATCGAGCTGCCCGAAGCGGTGCGCGATGGCACCAACTACCGGGTGCTGTTCCTCGCGGCGCTGACGCTGTTCATCATGACCTTCGTCATCAACACCCTCGCCGAACTCATCCGGCAGCGCTTTCGCAAGCGCGCCTTCCAGCTTTAGGGGCCGAACCGATGACCGCATCGAGCGAACAGGACATTCCCGCCTCGGGCGCAGCCGGGCTGGCCGGTGTCGCCGCGCGCGAAGCCGCGGCAGGGCGCCGCGTGCGCCGCTTCAGCGCCGATCTGTCGGCGATGGGTGAGCCTGCCCTGTGGGCCTTCGGCGGCGCGCTGGCACTGGGCATCATCCTGATCGCCGGGTTTCTGGCGATGATCGCCTGGAACGGCTTCACCACCT
>CAZMBT010000021.1:0-17916 GCA_964564395.1 uncultured Alkalilacustris sp. | reverse complement strand
TGACGATGATGTTCACCCTCGGGGTGGGCTTTCCCGTCGCCTTCGCGCTGCCCGGATCCGCCATCCTGACCATCGGCCTTGCCGCCGGGAGCGGCTGGCTCTTTGCCGGCAATGCGGATGCGTTCTTCTTTCACGGCAGCGCCGTGCAATGGCTCAGCGCCGGGGTTACCAATTTCCGGGGCATATACTGGGAGGCCGACCGCGATACGCTGATCGCGATCCCGCTTTTCGTGTTCATGGGAATCATGCTGCAGCGCTCGCGCATCGCCGAGGACCTGCTGGTGACCATGGCCAAGCTGTTCGGCGCCCTGCCCGGCGGGCTGGGGATTTCGGTCGTCGTCGTGGGGACGCTGCTGGCCGCCACGACCGGCGTTGTCGGCGCGACCGTGGTCGCGATGGGCCTGATCTCGCTGCCCGCGATGATGCGCAACAATTACTCGCAGCCGCTGGCGACCGGGACGATCCTGTCCTCGGGCACGCTCGGGCAGATCATCCCGCCATCGATCGTGCTCATCATCCTGGCCGATCAGCTGTCTTCGGCGGTGGATCAGGCGGCGACGCTGCGGATGCAGGAATACCGCGACGCCACCGGTCAGTTCTCGATGCCCTCCGAATTCGGCGTGACCTCGACCAGCGCGGGCGACATGTTCATGGGGGCGCTGGCGCCGGGGCTCGTGCTGGTCGGGCTGTATGTCGCCTTCATCCTGATCTACGCGCTGCTGCGCCCGAAAAGTGCGCCCGCCGTCGCCATCGAAGGGCGCATGGACCTCGCATTCTGGGCATCGGTCTTCTTCAACACAGTGCCGCCGCTGGTGATGATCCTGCTGGTGCTCGGCTCGATCATCACCGGGGTCGCCACCGTCACCCAGGCAGGGGCGGTCGGCGCGGCCGGTGCGACGATGATGGCCGGCTACAAGCTGCATGACGGGCGCACCCGTTATTACCCGGTGATACTCGCTTTCGCGGCCGTGCTGGCGATCTATGTCCTGCAGCAGTTCTACAACCTCAATGTGCGCCAGCTCGACACCTCGGGTGACGCTGTCGGCGTGTTCCTCGGCGCCGTTGCCGTGGCGGTGCTGGTCTATGCGCTGGGCTGGAGCACATGGCGGGCATTCCGCATCAATGACACGCTGCGGGCGGTGATGCGCGAAACCGCCAAGACCTCCTCGATGGTGTTCATCATCCTGCTCGGGGCGGCGATGCTGATCTCGGCCTTCCGGGCGTTCGGTGGCGAGGTGCTGGTCAAGGAATACCTGTCCGGCCTGCCCGGCGGCTTCTGGGCTCAGTTCATCGTCGTGATGATCGTGATCTTCCTCCTGGGCTTCTTCCTCGATTTCATCGAGATCGCGATCGTGGTCGTGCCGATCGTGGCGCCGATCCTGCTGATGAACCCGGAGGCGAACATCACCGCGGTCTGGCTCGGCGTGATGATCGGGCTGAATATCCAGACCTCGTTTCTGACGCCACCGTTCGGCTTCGCGCTGTTCTACCTGCGCGGGGTGGCCAGTTCGGCGGTGCGCACACTGTCGATGTACAAGGGGGTGATTCCGTTCATCGCGCTGCAGATCGTCGCGCTTGTCATTGTCGGGCTCAACCCGCCGCTTGTGAATTACATGCCCGAGCGGATGACACTGCTGTCGGCCAATGCGCCCCCTCCGCGCAATCCCCGGCTCCAGCATTGCGTCGAGGAAATCATGCTGCGCGACATCCCGGCGGCGCAGGGAGATATCCGGCGCGCGATGGGCGATCTGAGCGGGGCCCCGATCGGTGTTCTGCCCGAGCGGCATGCACAGGCGCTCGAGTCGGCGCTCGAAGGGTACGATGAAAGCTTCACTCTGGTGCAGGAGTTCGCCGAGGCCGGTGCCGCAGTCGAGGCGGCGATCCCCGATTACCGGCCGTTGCATCGCGAGGTATCCCGCATCCGTCGTGAAACGGCGGCGATCAACATGCGTATTGACGCGGCCCGCGATCAGATGCGCGAATTCCGCGGCGATACCGATGCGGCGCTGGCCGGGCGTGAGCGCCTGGAGAACCGTATCGAGACGCTGGAGCAGGATATCGCCGATCTGCAGGCACAGACTCCGGCGGGCTGGGAAGAGGCCGAGGAGGCGTTCCGCGAATTGCTGCAGCAAGAGCAGCAGGCACGCATCGCATTCCGCCGCGCCTCCGAGCAAAGCTATGTCACGTTGCGCGACCTCGCCTCCGAGATTCGCGACGGTGAGGACATCGCGATGCTGTTGCCGCAATTCGCAGAGATTCCCGGCTGGATCGACACGCTCGACTCCGAGGACGCGGGAGAGCGCGTGCAGCAGCTCGAGCGCGAGGTGCGCGAGCTCGCCGGCTCGCAAGGGATCGAGGCGCATCTGCGCGATATCCGCCGGGATCTGACACGCAGCACGCCCGCACTCGACGCAGCGCGCGAGGCGGTACCGGCGCTTCTGGAGGAGGCCGAGTCCGAGGCGGCCTGGCGCAATGCTGCAGCCGAGTCGCTGCTGCCGTCTCTGGACGCGCTCGAGCAGGAGAGCCGCATGACGCTGGGTCTGCGCGAGCAGCCCCGCCTGTCGCGCGAACAGGCGCTGGAAGTCGCGCGCTGCAATGCCGGGCATCGCGACGTGTCGATCTATTTCTGATCCGCTGGCGCGTCGGCCGGAGGCCGGGTGACTGCAGTTCGCGGGCTGCCCCGGCGCCGGACCGCCCGCGCGCGGGACGTCAGCCCTTGGTGGGCATCGTGTCGGGCAGGCTGATACGCGCGACCTGTTCGGCGATCGGCTCCACCGACAGCGGGTGCGGCGCGGCCTCGTAATCCGACGGGTCCCTGAGCGGCCGCCACGTTCCGCGATGATGGATCTCCAGCGCGTCGAACCGGGCCTTGTAGTCCATCTTCGGGCTGCCCGGCACCCAGTACCCCAGATACACGTATGGCAGTCCGGCGGCGCGCGCCATCTCGACATGATCGAGGATCACGTAGGTTCCGAGGCTGTTGCGTGCCCGTTGCGGTTCGAAGAAGGAATAGACCAGCGAGAGCCCGTCATCGAGCACATCCGTCAGGCACACCGCCTCGAGCCCCGACGCGCTGCGGTATTCGACCACGCGCGAACGTACCGGCGTCTCCTCGACCATGGCCGCGAACTCGAAAATGTCCATGTCCGCCATCCCGCCATCGTCGTGCCGGCTGTCGAGATAGCGGCGGAACAGGTCATATTGTTCTTCGCTGGCCCAGGGTTGTTCGGCGTCGCGCCGCAGGTGGCGATTTCGGTTTCGCACGCGGCGCTGGCTGCGGGAGGGGCGGAAGTCGGCCACCCTGATACGCGCGGACATGCAGGCCGTGCAATCCGCGCAGGCGGGACGATACAGCACGTTCTGCGAGCGGCGAAACCCCTGTTTGGACAGCGCGTCATTCAGCGTCTCTGCCTGCCCGCCATGCAGCCCGGTGAATAGCTTGCGCTCCATCCGGCCGGCCAGATAGGGGCAGGGTTGCGGCGCGGTCACATAGAATTGCGGCGCGAGTGGCAGCGTATGGCGCATGGGGGCCTCGGATTGTCTCCATGAAAACCTAGCAACACGACCGGGATCCGCCAAGGCCCATGAACGGTTTCCCTACGGTCAGGGCGGCGCGGCGCGATTGATGACCACAGTCCCCAGCAGAAGATCATGCAGTCCCTGGCGTCGCGCCGTCATCAGCATCAGCGCGACGGATACGATCTGCGGCAGGATCAGCGCGCTGGCGGCAACATAGCCCAGCGTGTGCAGAAAGGCGTATAGCGGGTCCGCGATCTGCCCGCGGCCGTCCCGCAGTTCGATCGCCATGAGCTGCATGCCCGGTGTCGCGCCGTTGCGCGCGATCGTCACCGTGCGATAGGCGATGTTGAGCGTGATGAATACAGCAGGCAGCGCAAAGAGCGCAGTAAACAGTGTGAACAGCACGATGACCGCTGTCAGCGCCAGCAGGATGACACTGTCGACCCCCCAGGCGATGAACCGCTTGAGGGGAAGATCGCTGTAGAACTCGGGTTGCAGCTCGGGGTCGGGGTGCACGGCGCGGCCTAGAGCGTGAAGGCAGCGCTTTGGGCGCCGCTGATCCGTAACAGATCGCCCGGCGCGATCCGAAAGATGTGGCGTGGCGTGCCGGCTGCGGCCCAGACGCTCTCGAAGTCCAGCAGCCGCAGATCCAGCCAGGTCGGCACCGCGCACTTCAGCCCGATCGGCGACACGCCGCCGATGGCAAAGCCGGTGGCCTCGCGCACCAGGGACGCGTCGGCACGCGCGAGCCTTTCCCCGGCAAGGGCCGCTGCCTTGTCGTCGCAGACACGGTTGCCGCCCGCGGTGAGAAAGAGCCGGACCGTGCCGGTCTCGGTGCCGCCGAACACGATCGACTTCACGATCTGGTCGAGCGCGCAGCCCGCCTGCTGCGCGGCTTGCTCGGCGGTCCGGGTTTCCCCGTCCATCTCGAGTATCCGCGCCGTGACGCCCGAGGTTTCGAGTGCGTTGCGCACGCGCGCAAGGCTCTTGCTCATGACATGTGTCCCATCCCGGTTGCGACGATCCGTGCGTTACTATCACGCCGGCGGAGCGCCGCTGCAACCCGCCCGGCAGGCTTCGGGCGCCGCCGCAGTTGACGGCCTGTCGGGGGCGCCGCATTCTCGGCCCATGACATTCGTTTCCCGCCTTCGCCGCGCGCCGCTGCCCTTCGATCCCGACCGAGGCCGGGAGGTGGCCGATGCCCTCGGTGCGCTTCCAGCACCCCTGCGCGAACTGATCACAGGTGCGGCGGGGTCCAGCCCGCATCTGGCCGCGTTGATCACGCAGGAGGGACGCTGGCTCGATACAGCCTTGCAGGACAGCCCCGAAGCCGTGCTGCAGGCCGAACTCGCCGAGCTGGACGCCGCTGCCGGATCGCGTGATCCGGGCGACGCGCTGCGCCAGTCCAAGCGCCGGGTGGCCCTGATCGTCGCACTGGCCGATCTCGGCGGCGTCTGGTCGCTGGAGGAGGTGACCGATGTGCTGACCCGGCTTGCGGACAAGGCGGTACAGACGGCGCTTCGGTCGTTGCTGAGCGAGGAGATCCGGCGCGGCAAGCTTCCCGGCGTCACGTCCGAGGACGCCGAATCCGGCGCCGGAATGGTGGTGCTGGCGATGGGCAAGATGGGGGCCGGCGAGTTGAACTATTCGTCCGATATCGACCTGATCTGCCTGTTCGACGAACAGCGCTTCGATCCGGGCGCCTATCACGAGGCCCGCGCGGCGTTCATCCGGGTGGCGCGGCGGCTGGCGGCGTCGCTGTCCGAGCGCACCGCCGGCGGTTATGTCTTTCGCACCGACCTGCGGCTGCGCCCGGACGCCTCGGTCACGCCGGTGTGCATCTCGATGGACGCGGCCGAGCAGTATTACGAAAGTCTGGGCCGTACGTGGGAGCGCGCCGCCTACATCAAGGCCCGGCCCTGCGCAGGGGATATCGCAGCGGGGCAGCGATTCCTCGACACGTTGCGGCCTTTCGTGTGGCGGCGGCATCTCGATTTCGCGGCCATCGAGGATGCGCATGACATGCGCCGGCGCATCCGGGCGCACAAGCGGCTGGGCGGGGCGCTGGTGCTCGAGGGGCACGACATGAAACTGGGCCAGGGCGGGATTCGCGAGATCGAGTTCTTCACCCAGACGCGGCAGCTCATTGCGGGGGGGCGCGACCCCGATCTGCGCGCGCGCGGTACGGTGGAGGCGCTGGCGCAACTGGCGCGCAAGGGCTGGGTGCCGGATGATGTCGCCGAAGACCTCACCCGGCTGTACCGCGCCCATCGCGAGGTGGAGCATCGCCTGCAGATGATAAACGACAGCCAGACGCACGCCCTGCCGACCGCGTCGGACGGGTTCGACCGGCTGGCCTGTCTGATGGGGATGGCAACGACGGACCGGCTGCGCGAGACACTCACGCAGCGTCTGACCCGCGTGGCGGAACTGACCGAGGGCTTCTTCGCACCAGATGCGGTACAACCCGACCCCGAATTGCCCCCCGAGGCCCAGGATATCGTCGAGCGCTGGACGTCCTACCCGGCGCTGCGCTCGGCGCGGGCGCTCGGCGTCTTCAACCGGGTGCGCCCCGAGATCCTCTCGCGCATGCTGCGCGCGGCCAACCCGATCGAGGCGCTGACGCAGTTCGACGGCTTTCTTGCGGGGCTGCCGGCGGGGGCGCAGCTCTTCGCACTTTTCGAGGCCAACCCGCAGCTGGTGGACCTGATCGTCGATATTTGCGCAACCTCGCCCCGGCTGGCACAGTATCTGTCGCGGCATTCGGGTGTGCTCGACGCCGTGATCGGCGGTGATTTCTTTGCCGACTGGCCGGGTGTGACGGCGCTGCGGGCGGATCTGGCGGCGCTTCTTGACGCCGCGCCGGATTACGAAGCCTGCCTCGACACCGCGCGGCGCTGGAATCAGGAACGCCACTTTCGCATCGGCGTGCACCATCTGCGCGGGCTCGTCGACGCGTTCGAGGCGGGCAAGCAATATGCCGAGCTCGCGGAAGCGACCTTGTCGGCGCTCTGGCCCCATGTCGTGGCGGAGTTCGCGAAGAAGCATGGCGCGCCGCCCGGACGCGGGGCGGTCGTTCTGGGGATGGGCAGTCTCGGGGCGCAGCGCTTGAACGCCGCGTCGGATCTGGATCTGATCGTGGTCTATGATCCGCAGGACGAAGCGGCGTCCGATGGACGACGCCCGTTGAATGCGCGAGCCTATTACGCCCGCATGACGCAGGCCTTTGTCACCGCGCTTTCGGCGCGCATGCCGGCCGGGCAGCTCTACGAGGTCGACATGCGGCTGCGACCCTCGGGGCGTCAGGGCCCGGTGGCGACAGCGCTGTCCGCGTTTCGGAGTTACCAGCAGGATGAGGCCTGGACCTGGGAGCATCTGGCGCTGACCCGTGCGCGTGCGGTGGCCGGTGACGCGGCGCTGGCCGACGAGGTCGAGGAATTCCGCCGCGCGCTTCTGGTCCAGAAGGCCGGTAATCCGCAGATCGCGCAGAGTGTGATGGAGATGCGCGACCGTCTTCAGGCTGCCAAGCCGGGGGCGGGCGGCTGGGAGACCAAGCTCGGCCGTGGTCGTTTGCTCGATATCGAGCTGCTGGCGCAGGCGGCGGCGCTGCGCGCGGGCGCGCCGGCGCGCCGGCTGGAGGCACAACTGCAGGCCGGGCGGCGCGCGGGTTGGCCGGCGGAGCGTGCGGCGGTCGAGGCGCTTCTGACCGCCTATCGTCTGTGCTGGCGCCTGCATTGCGCGGGGCGGCTGATCAGTAACGATCGCTTCGATCCCGATGCGCTGGGCGAGGGCGCGCGGCGTTTCATGTTGCGTGAAACCGGTGAAACCGGCATCGATGTGTTGCAGGCGCGCCTGCAGACGGTGACGGATGCGGCCGCGTCTGCCGTGGATGCCGCGCTTCAGGGCGCGCGCACCGAGGCCGAATGAGACAAGGGTGCGCCATGGCGCGCTCCGCAGATCGGGGTTTTCATGGGAAGGCAGGCGATGCGTGTGGACGAAGTGGACCCCAAGGGCCTGATGCGCGAGAGCTATCGTATCGAGGGGATCACGCCTGCGGAATGCCGGTCGATCTTCGTCGATTGGGCGCTCAGCCTGCCCGAGGGCGTGGACCAGAAGGAAGCGTTGCGCGTGCTGCTGGCCGCGTATGGCGCCGAGCGGGACCATCCGATGACGGCGGTCCTGACCGAAGGCCTGAAAGGCCGGGTGCAGGCGAGCGGGCGCCGGGGCGGGCGCGCGGCGCGCTTTTCGCAACGCACCTCAGGGTGATCAATCCATGCGCGGGCCCATACCCGTGCGCATCGCTGATGCCTGGTGCGCGCGGCGGGTAATCTCCTGCCAGTCTCCGGCCGCGGTCAGTTCGGCCGGGGCGACCCAGCTGGCACCGATACAGGCAACGCAGTCGAGCGCGAGGTAATCGGGCGCCTGTGCTGCGGTGATGCCCCCGGTGGGGCAGAAACGCAGCCCGGGGAACGGCGCTTGCAGCGCGCGCAGGGCGGGTACGCCCCCATTGGCCGCGGCCGGAAAGAACTTGACGATGTCATGACCGCGATCGCGCAGGCGCATGATCTCGCTCGCGGTGGCCGCGCCGGGCAAGAGCGGCAGCTCCGCGCCGGCGCAGGCGTCGAGCAGGGTATCGCTCGCACCCGGCGAGACGCCGAACCGTGCGCCAGCCGCGCGCGCGGCAACCGCATCGCCCGCCCGCAGCAGCGTTCCGGCCCCGACAACGGCCCCCTCGACCGCCGACATCCGCGCGATCGCGTCGAGCGCGGCCTCGGTGCGCAGCGTGACTTCAAGGACCGGCAATCCCCCGGCCACGAGGGCTTCGGCCAGTGGCCGCGCCTGCGATGCGTCCGCGATGGTCAGTACCGGAATGACCGGGGCCAACCCGCACGCATGCGCAATCTCGATCGGCTTGTCCATGGATCTGCTCATATTCTGCCGGGCCCCGGCATCAGCGCCGAGGCCCCCTGCGTGGCTGGCCCGACGCCGCCCCGGAAGGCCGCGAACAGATCGCGCCCCGGTGCCGGCGCGGTAATTTCGGCTGGCGCAGCCGCCGGTGCGCGGGTTTCGAAGTCCTCGGCGAACACTTCCAGCCGGCCCGCGCGGGCATCGAGCCGCACCCGGTCGCCATCCTGCAACCGCGCAAGCGGGCCGCCCGCGGCGGCTTCGGGGCTGACATGGATCGCCGCAGGCACCTTTCCGGAAGCGCCCGACATGCGTCCATCGGTGACCAGCGCGACCTTCAGGCCGCGATCGAGCAGCACCGACAGTGTCGGCGTCAGGCCGTGCAGTTCCGGCATGCCGTTCGCGCGGGGCCCCTGAAACCGCACCACCACCACCGTGTCCTGCGTGAACTCGCCTGCGCGGTAGGCCTGTTTAACTGCATCCTGATTTTCGAATATCCGCACGGGCGCGTCGACGACCATATGGTCCTCGCGCAGGGCCGAAGTCTTGATCAGGCCGCGCCCCAGCGGCCCGTCGAGCTGGCGTACCCCGCCCGCGGGCTGAAAGGGCGCGGCTACGGGGCGCAGGATCGCGTCGTTCATGCTGCTGCGCGCCGCCGGCTCCCAGTGCAGCACACCGCCATGCAGCTTGGGTTCTTCGGTGTAGCGCGCGAGCCCGTCACCGGCGACGGTCATCGTGTCCGAATGCAGCAACCCGGCCTCGAGCAACTCGCCGATGACGAAGCCGAGGCCCCCCGCCGCGTGAAAATGATTCACATCGGCCAGCCCGTTCGGATACACGCGCGCCATCAACGGCACGGCGTCGGAGATATCGGCGAAATCCTCCAGTTCCAACGCGATTCCCGCCGCGCGCGCCATCGCAGGCAGGTGCAGGACAAGATTGGTGGACCCGCCGGTCGCCATCAGTCCGACGATGCCGTTGACGAATGCCTTTTCGTCGAGGACGCGCCCGGCCGGGCGGTAGTCCGGCCCCAGCGCGGTGATGGCGAGGGCCCGCTCGGCCGCCGCGCGGGTCAGGGCATCGCGTAGCGGCGTGCCGGGGTTGACGAAGCTCGCCCCCGGCAGGTGCAGTCCCATGAACTCCATGAGCATCTGGTTGGAATTCGCAGTGCCATAGAAGGTGCATGTCCCCGGCCCGTGATAGGACGCCATCTCGGCGCGCATCAATTCGGCGCGATCGATCTCGCCGCGCGCAAAGCGGTCGCGGATCTTCGATTTCTCGTCATTGGGCAGGCCCGAGGTCATCGGCCCAGCCGGCGCGAAGACGGCCGGGACATGCCCGAAGCTTGCCGCCGCGATGACCAGACCCGGCACGATCTTGTCGCACACACCGAGGTGCAGCGCCGCGTCAAAGCAGTTGTGACTCAGCGCCACGCCGGCTGCCATGGCGATGACATCGCGCGAAAAAAGCGAGAATTCCATCCCCGACTGACCCTGGGTGACTCCGTCGCACATGGCGGGCACGCCTCCCGCCACCTGCGCCGTGCCGCCAGCAGCGCGGGCGGCGTCGCGGATCAGCGCAGGGAATGCCTCGAAGGGCTGGTGCGCCGACAGCATGTCGTTGTAGGCGGTGACAATGCCCAGATTCGGCGCGCGTCCTTGCGCGAGCTGCGCCTTGTCGGCGCCGGTGGCCGCATAGGCATGCGCCTGATTCCCGCAGCTCAGATGCGCGCGCGCCGGCCCCTGCTGCGCAGCGGCATCGAGCGCGGCGAGGTAGTCCGCTCGCCTCTCCCGCGAGCGTTCGGTGATGCGCCGGGTTACCTTGTCGATTCGCGGGTCGAGGGCCATCGGGGATCTCCTGCTCTCGTGGCGCGCGATGTTAACGCTAACCGAAAGCGGCATCAAGCAAACCGCCGACGCCCTCGCGGCCAGACGATGCTGCATTGCAGCAGACGCATGCCGGGGTTTCCGATCTGTCGGTGGTCGTCGCGCCGGGATCCGCCTATCTCAGGGCCAAGCATGATGATACGCCGCTCTGCAAAGGAAAAAGAGATGCAAGAACAGAAGCACAGCGCCCTCTGGGCCGACATCGACGTCGTCGAGTACGATATGATCACCATTGAACGCCGCGCCCGCGAGCTGCGTGCCCGCGCGATCGCCGACGTGTTCGGCGGCTTTTTCCGGTGGGTCATGCGCAAGCTGCATATCGCCCGTCCGGCCATGCGCGACCAGGCCGCCTGAGCCGGCTACAGCGATCCGACAGATGATGCGATCCCGGCCCGGTGCCGGGATTTCGCTTTTCGAGGCGACGTCAACCCTGTAGGCCGTGCGCATGACCGTTGAAGCGCGGGTTCCGAAGCGTCCGCGACCATCGTCCGGGCCACGCGACCGCTGGCGTGCTGTCCGACGCCTGAGCGCTGATGCACGGCTCGAACGTCATCGCAACCGACAGGGATACGGATGCGCGTTCTGATCGATGCATGTGTCCTCTACCCGACGGTGCTGCGAGAGATCGTGCTCGGCGTGGCGGCGCGCGGCGCTTTTGCGCCGTTCTGGTCGCCGCGCATTCTGGAAGAGTGGGCGCGCGCCGCGGACCGGATCGCGCCGGGGGCCCAGACGGTTGCCCGCGGCGAGATCGCGCTGCTGAGCACCGCCTGGCCGCAGGCACGGGTCACGCCATCGCCGGAGGTCGAAGCGCTGCTGGATCTGCCGGATCCGGCAGACAGGCATGTTCTTGCAGCCGCCATCGCGGCGCGGGCCGCTGTCATCCTGACCTTCAATCTGCGGGATTTCCCGCGCCGGGCGCTCGACCCGCACGGGCTGCGGGCGCAGCACCCGGACGCGTTTCTGATGGAGCTATGGCTCGCGCAGCCGGACATCGTGACGCGGGCGGTCGCCGAGGTGCGCAGCCGGACCGAAGACATATCGGGACGCGCGCAACCGCTGCGGCCCTTGCTGAAACGGGCCAAGCTGCCACGTCTCGGCAAGGCGCTTCAATCGGCCGAGAGCTGACCCCATTTCGCTTCGTTCGCCTCGATCGCCTTGATGCGATCCTCGGTGCGGGGGTGACTGGCCATCCATACGGGCGGGCCGCCCCCCATCCCGGTCAGCTTCTCGAGCTTGCGAAACAGCGATTTCTGCGGTGCCGTGCCGATACCCGCCTTGAGCAGCAGGGCGGAGGCGTAGGCGTCGGCCTCGTATTCGTCCGACCGGCTCAGCTTCGCGGCCAGCAACGATGTCAGCGCGCTGGCGATCCAGGCGCCGATGCCCGGCAGGAACCGGCTGAGCACCATGGCCAGCGCCGCGCGGATGGCGTTCTGACCCGAGAAGTCGATCATGCGCCGACGCGAATGCCCGAGCGCCACATGGCCCAGCTCATGCGCGATGACCGAGGCCAGTTCCTCGGCCGTGACGTCGCCCTTGCGGTAGCGCTGATAAAACCCGCGGGTGATGAAGATTCGGCCATCGGGCGCGGCCAATCCGTTGACCTGATCCACCTCGTAGAGATGCACGCGAATGCGGTCCACTTCCAGCGCGCGGGCCATGCGGTCGGTCAGCTTGCTGAGCCGCGCATCCGCAAGCTCGGCGGAGCGCGCATCGAGCTCGCGCGATGTGCGCCAGACCGAGAATCGGTACATCGCCAGCGCGTAAAGAATCGCCAGCAGGATCGGGGTGAAGCGGATCATGCGCAACAGATGGGCTGTCCGGGGCCGCTTGGCAAGCGCGGGTTCAAGCCTAGAGCGGAAGCGTCATCACCGCCTGCAAGCCGCCGAGATCGGCACTGTCGGACAGATCCAGCGTGCCGCCATGCGCGCGCGCGGCATCGAGAGCGATGGTCAGTCCCAGGCCGACGCCGGATCCGCGATCCTGATTGCGTGCGGTGTCGAGCCGCGTGAAGGGGCGCAGGGCCTCGGCCCGCCGCGCCGCGGGAATGCCGGGGCCGTCATCCTCGACACTGATCCGGATCGCGTCGTCGGCGCCGATCCGCAGCGTGACCTGCGCGCGCGTTCCGTAACGCAGCGCGTTGGCGATCAGGTTGTCGAGCGCGCGCGACAGGACATGGCGCCGCAACGGCACCTGTCCCGGGTCCGATCCGATCACGTCGAGCTTGACATTCCGATCCCCGCGGCGCGCCCTCTCGACCGCCTCGCGCACCATGGCGACAGGGTCGGTCGGATCGGGCTCATCCTGCGCATCGGCGCGGGCAAATGCGAGAAAGGCATCGAGCAGAACCTCCATGTCATCGACATCCCGCGTCATCTCCCTGACTTCCGGACTGTCGTCCAGCATCGACAGCCCCAGCCGCAAACGCGTCAGCGGGGTGCGCAGATCGTGACTAACCCCCGACAGCATCATGGTGCGCTGTTCGATCTGGCGTTCGATGCGCGCACGCATCTCCAGAAAGGCGCGCCCAGCTGCGCGCACCTCTGCAGCGCCAGAGGGCCGGTAGGCGAGTGCGCGCCCCTTGCCGAAGGCCTCGGCCGCCTGCGCGAGCCGTCGGATCGGCCGCAGCTGATTTCGCAGGAAAAAGAACGCGATCAACGCCATCAGAAGCCCGGTGAAGATCAGCCATACCAGCAACTGATGCGGGTTGGAGGCCGAAACCCGCCGGCGCTCGATCTCGGCGAGGATCGGGCCGTGTCGCGATTGCACGAGTGCAAGGACCGTACGTCGATCGCTCACGAGGTCCACGGCCTGCAATCCCGGCACTCCGTCGCGCAAGGTCTCGATGACGACGCGCCCCGACAGATCGTAGATATGCCGCCGGTCCTCATCAAAGCGCTGCTCCGGCGTGGCGGGCAGCGTGGCACGCAGCGCCAGCGGTTCCTTCAACGCATCCAGTTCGGATCGCGCCGATTCGATGTCCGGCGTCTGATCGACCTGATCGATGAGGTACCGAAGATCCAGCATGACGGTTTCCGTCATCTGTTCGGTGACGCCCTCGAAATGGCGTTGAATGAAGACGATCGACACCACAAGCTGAATGGTGACAATGGGCACCACCAGAATGAGCGCGGCGCGGCCGTAAAGACCGCGCGGCAGGGGATTTCGTAACCAGGCGGAGAGCATCGCATGCGACTCTACCCGATGAGAACGGCAAGGGGCATCCCGTTTTTTGCGACCTTGCAGGCCCGTCTGCAGGCCGTTGGTGCGGGGATATTCGATGGCAAGTGACGCAGCCCGTCCGGACGCTGCGTCACGCCCGGGCGCCGTCTGCCGGCTTGCCCCCGACATTCGTCGTGTCATCGCGCCGAATTCTTCCCCGATGACGCTGTGGGGGACCAACACCTACCTTGTCGGCACCGGGCGCGTCGCAGTGATCGATCCCGGGCCCGATGACGCGGCGCATCACGCGGCGCTGCGCGCGGCGCTCGGCCCTTCGGAGCGGATCACCCATATCCTCGTGACTCACAGCCATCTGGATCACACGCCGCTCGCGGCCCGGCTGTCGATCGAGACCGGTGCCCCGGTTCTGGGCTTCGGCGCAACCGGCGAGGGGCGTAGCCCGGTAATGCGCGCCCTCGCCGCGAGGGGCCTCGGAGGCGGCGGTGAAGGTGTGGATACGTCCTTCGCGCCGCATGAAAGGCTGCGCGACGGCGACGTGGTGCGCGGCCGGGGCTGGATGCTGACCGCGATCTGGACCCCTGGCCACATGAGCAATCACCTGTGCTTCGATCTCGGCGGCCATATCTTCACCGGTGATCATGTCATGGGCTGGGCATCGACCCTGATATCGCCGCCCGACGGTGACATGAGCGCCTATTACGACTCGCTGACCCGCCTCGAGGCGCGCGGCGCGGAAGTTTTCTATCCGGGTCACGGCGCGCCGATCGCAACGCCGCAAGGGCGGATCGCCGAACTTCGTGCCCATCGTCGGGAGCGCGAGAGGCAGATCCTCGACGCCCTCGCGCTGCGTCCCGCGGGCGCGGCCGATCTCGCGCGGCGCATCTATACCGACACCGCCGAGGCCCTGCTGCCGGCGGCGACCCGCAACGTCTTTGCCCACCTGATCGATCTAGCCGCTCGCGGCCGGGCGCTCCCTCCCGATCCGACTTCGATCGCCACGACCTTCACGCTGAAATAGTGGCGCAGCAGGGGCGAATTTTCCTGTCACGCAGGGCTGGACCAGACCGCGCGGCCTTGCTATAGGCGACTGCGTGTTCCGGCGTAGCTCAGTGGTAGAGCAGTTGACTGTTAATCAATTGGTCGCAGGTTCGAATCCTGCCGCCGGAGCCAACTCCCCCTCAAGACTCTGACATTCCACGATTTTCGCGCTGCAGTTGCGACTCGCGGCACCTGTGAACACGGGTGGGAACACGGCTGTGCACCGTATTGGGAACAGCCGGAGTCGGAGCCATGGCCCATGGACAGCCGCATCTCACCCGCCGGGGCGCCATCTACTGGTTCATCCGGCGCCTGCCGAAACCCCGCACCCCCCGCGAAAAGGGGGAGTCGGACTCGTTTCTGAGGATCTCGCTGCGAACGGATTTTCTGCCCGATGCGCGCCTGCGGTCGGCCCGGCTCACGGCCCTGACCGATTACGCCGGCGCGCTGCTCGAAACGGCAGGGCAGATGATGGACACAACGACTTTCTCACGGGTGCTGCGCGAACTGGCGCGCTTCGAAATTGCAGCCGCGGACCAGGCGCGCGCACATGGACCCAGGCGCAGCCACGTCGAAGCGGAGGCCGCCTTCGCGCGCGAGGCGGCCATTCGCGAGACCTTGCGCGAGGCGATCATGCTGCGCGATCACGCGATCGCCCGGGCGCCGCTCGTCTCCGTATGCCGCCGCCTCGGTGTCGAGCTGCCGCAGGATCCGCAGCGCTGGGGCGAGCTCTCCGACGCCGCGCTGCGCTTGCTGATCGAGATCTCGCAGACCCGCGAGGACCGTGATCGCGGGCAGTTCGATGCGTCCAGCGCGTATCTGACCGCGGCCCTCGACGCTGTCGACCGCCCCAGCAGAAGCGCGGCGCGTGCAGCCGCGCAGACCGCGCTGCCGCAGGACGCGTTCGCCGTCAGCGCAGCCGGCAGTGATGCCCGGTACGACGCCCGGTGCGACGTGCGCCCCGCCAGCGATATCTCAACCGCTCCATCCCGCGACCCCGCGCCGGCCGCCGATACCGCGCGCGGCGCGGATGCCAGCACCGCCTGCGCCCCTGCAGAGACCGCCGCCCCGGCGCGGATTGCCGCCGCCGCGGTGGCGCGCGACGGTGCCGCCGAGGCGTCGCCTGCCCCCCTGGACAACGCGCCCGCACCCACCCTGCCTGCAGAGCGGCTCTCGGAGGCGTTCGACCGGTTCATCAACCTGCGCGTCCGTGGCTACACGACCTTTGCGGCGCATGAGACTCCCTGCCGGGACGTCGGCAAGAGCTGGTTGAGCAACAGCGCAGCCAATGCACGCGCGACGAAGGAGCTGTGTCTCAGCCTCCTCGGAGACGTCGCGATCACCGAGCTGAACGACGCGCAACTGCTTCGCTTCAAGAGCCGGTTGCACAAGATCCCGGCTGCGCACGGCAAGTCCAGAACCGAAACGCGCCCGATCCTGACGATCATCGCCCAGAACGAGCGCCAACAGGCCAAGAAGCTCAAGGCGCTGGAGGCGCAGCTGCGCCGCGACGGCGAGAGCCCCGGAAATATCGAGCTCAAGCTGGACGCCGCACGCATCAAGACCATCCGCATCAATACCGTGATCCGCCATCTGCGCGAACTTGCCCGCGTGCTGGACTGCGCCGTCGCGCGCGGCGCGCTGCAGCGCAATCCGCTGACGCCGCTGATGTATTCGCAAAAGGAGATCTCGCGGATGCGCCTTCTCGAGGAGGACCATGCGCGCCGGCCCTGGGACGATACACAGCTGGCGAAGCTTTACGCCAGCCCCATTTACCAGGACGCCCCGGAGGATCCGGGCGACCCCCTCTATTGGGCACCGCTCATCGCGCGATGTCAGGGCATGCGCGAAGAAGAAGTCCTGCAGCTGCATGTCGAGAATTTCCGTCGCCATGACGGGGTCGACATCATCCATATCGTGAATGGCGCTGGCCAGACCCTCAAATCCGAGGCCGCGCGCCGCAGCCTGCCCATCCACCAGGCGCTGATCGATCTCGGCCTGCTCGAAGTGGTCGAACTGCGGCGCCGACAGGGCGAGTTGCGCCTCTTCCCGTACCAGAAGCGCGGCCGCAACAAGGGCAAGCTCAGCGAGAACTTCACCAAGACCTTCGCGTATTATCGCCAGTCCAACGGATGCTACTGGAAGGGTCAGGACTTTCACGCCTTTCGGACCGGCTTCCACGGGGCGCTCGTTGCCGCAAGCGTCCAGGACTCGGTGTGCAACTATCTCATGGGTCATATCGAGACAAATGTCGGTATCCGGCACTACCTGCCCGATGGCTTCCCGCTCGCCCGGCTGCGCGATGCGATCAACACCGTCCCCGCGGATTTCAGCTCCATCCGGCGCCCCTTCGAACCCGCCGCTTCGCCCGCACAGGCCAACCCGTTGCGCGTGGTGGGCGGAAAGGAGGTTCAGACAGGAGCAGCGCGCGACGCGGGGCGGAGTGCGGCCCGACCCCGGTGATGATGACGCCGCGCCGGCGGCGAGCCGGCCAGACACGCCGATCCGTCCCCTGCAAGATCGAAAATGCCTGCGCCCCGCTGAGCAGCCATCGGTGGCGCGTGCCTTTGGCGCCGCCGCGATCCGATGCAGGGCTGAACGCGGGAGAACAGGCGCTTCGGTATTTCCTTGCCCGCCACCTCGCGGTTGCACAGCAAGGGAGAGCTGTCGCCGTCGACCGTGATTCAGCGGCGACCGGGCCATCGAACACGGAGACCACCCTATCGCGGAAATCCTCCCCGCCATCGGCCTCGGTGATCGTGCCGGGCAGGGTATTGCCGATCCCGGCCGAACCGATCACCCCCGCGAGGCTGTTGAAATCACGCTCGTCTCGGCTTGCGGGCGTTCTCGACCAGCATCCGGTCGAGTTCGTCCCGCCACGGGCCGATCTTCGGCTGAGGTTGGACACTGCGCTCGTAGGAGAACTCGGTCTCGCCCGATCGCACAACCTTGCGAACCGTCTTGCGCGAAACCCGCAGCTCGCGACAGATCTGCTTGATCGGCTTCTTGTCCTGAAAATACGCCCGACGAATCTTCGCTATCGTTTCCACAACCAGCATCCCAAACACTGCTCCCGTTGTCCCCGGAAGCACATTGGACCAACCGCATCAGGGGGGGTTCCGTTTGGAAGCCGATCACCCCGATAACGGGGTCACTTTTCCACGCCTGTTCACAGTCTCGCATGCGCCAGCTTTCGTTGCCTGTCTCGACGATGTCGCAGTGGTGCGTGAGGCGATCGAGGAGTGCGGTGTCATTTTGGCGTCATCGAAGACGCCTGGCCACTCGCCGAAGCTGAGATTGGTGGCAATTCCGATGCCAGTTAGGCCGCGGCCCTGAGGCGACCGCCGATACGCAACGCGTTGCGCTCCACGAGTTCGGCCACATGCTC
>CAZMBT010000020.1:0-18249 GCA_964564395.1 uncultured Alkalilacustris sp. | reverse complement strand
CCGCGTGCTCGCTCGCGAAGGAGCTGTGGCGCGGGGGATGCCAGTCCTGCGTGAACACGACGGTGGCGAAGTCATTCATCATGGCATTGATGACCGGGACCACCGCATCGCCCTCGGGCACCTCCAGGGCACCCCCGGCGCAGAAATCGTTCTGCACATCGATCACGATCAGCGCTTCGTTCGCAGCACGCATGGCGACACTCCGGTTCCTGACCGGACCGGGCTACGCCGTGACCGGGGGCGCGTCAATGCTGCGCCACACCGACGGGCGCCGGCCTGCGGGCGCCCTATCGCGGCAGGAGCGGCACGTCCGGGTCGGCCTCGCGGGCGAAATCCAGCGGCGCGCGATCAACGGCAGCCGTCATTCGCTTGAACTCGTACCCGATTTCGTCGCCATCCTCATGGCAGGCGACGATCAGACAGCGATAGAGATGCCGATCGCCGTCATGCAGATCCACCACACCGCGCAGGCGTGTCGCCCCCTCCGCTGGCATCGCAAATCCATCGCGCCAGAAGCGCAGGACCGGATAAGCCTTGCCGTCTGACTGCACCCGCATTCGGGTGCTGCGGCGCTGCTTGCGCCGATGTGCCGCGGCCATTTCGGCACGCAGCGCTTCCGGAATATAGTCAGTCATGGCAGCGCACTCCGATTCCCCGTGTACCAGTCTCCGCCCGATGAAGGCGAAATCAAGTAACGGAAGCATGAAACTGCGCGAATCCCGCCCGCTCGGGCACGGTTCGTGCGAAGGCGCAGGGACCCCTGCGCGAAAACCGGTGTTTTGTGCACGCCCAGAGTAGTTATCCTGCCCCGTGCAAGCAGGAGACGACAGAATGGGCAAACTGGTAAACGGCGAATGGCGACAGGGGTGGTATGACACGGCCGCCACGGGTGGTGCATTCGTGCGCGACACGTCGCGCTTTCGCAACTGGGTCACGGCGGACGGCGCCCCCGGCCCCTCCGGCGAGGGCGGGTTCAAGGCCGAAAGCGGACGCTACCATCTCTACGTCTCCTATGCCTGCCCGTGGGCGCATCGCACGCTGATCTTTCGTGCTCTCAAGGGTTTGGGCGAGCATATCGACGTCTCGGTCGTACATCCCGACATGCTCGAAGACGGATGGGAGTTTCGCGACGATTATCCCGGCGCCACCGGGGACCGGCTGCATTCGAGCCGCTACATGCGCGACATCTACCTGCGGGCAAAGCCCGACGTCTCCGGCCGGGTGACGGTGCCCGTGCTGTGGGACAAGCGGCGCGACACGATCGTGTCCAACGAATCCGCCGAAATCATCCGCATGTTCAACGACGCCTTCGACGCCATCACCGGAAACAGCGACGACTACTGGCCCCTCGAGTTGCGTGACGACATAGAGGCCATCAACGCCCGCATCTATGACACCGTGAACAACGGCGTCTACAAGTCCGGCTTCGCGACCACGCAGGAGGCCTATGACAAGGCAGTGCGCGCGCTTTTCGAAACGCTGGACTGGCTGGAGGAGCGGCTCGGCCGGCAGCGCTTTCTGCTCGGTGACCGTGTTACCGAAGCCGACTGGAGGCTGCTGCCGACGCTTCTGCGCTTCGACTCGGTCTATCACCTGCATTTCAAGTGCAATCGCAGCAGGCTTGTCGATCTTCCGAACCTGTGGGCCTATACGCGCGAGTTGTATCAATGGCCGGGCGTGGCGCAGACCCTGAATCTGGACCACATCGTGCGCCATTACCATTTCAGCCATGAAAGCATCAATCCGCACCGGATCATCCCCATCAACCCGGTGCTGGATTTCGACGCGCCGCATGGCCGCGGCTGATCGCCCTGTGCGTCCCGCCAGCGGTGCTGGCGCGGGTTGACGCGGTGCGGCGCTGCGGTAGGGTGCGCGGGCTACGCACAGGAGGTCCGCATCATGCCGCAGCGCCTGCATCTCGTTTTTGGCGGGGAACTCGTGGATCCGTCCCGCAACACCTTCCGCGATGTGTCCAACATCGATATCGTGGGCATGTATCCGGATTACAAATCGGCCTATGATGCGTGGAAATCCGCAGCCCAGCGCACCGTTGACGATGCTCATACCCGGTATTTCATTGCGCATATCCACCGGCTGCGCGACGAGGAGGCGGAAACCAGCCCCACCGAAGAGCTGGATCCCTGATCCGCACGGATGAATGCGAAACTCGGCCATTGGCTCTACCGGCTCCGGCGGCGCGACAGGGGCGGACTGAGCGCGGCGCCCTTGCCGCAGCGTCCCGGCACGGGACCGCTGATATGGATCATCGGGCCCCGCGATGCGCCTGCCCCGCGCAGCCTCGTGGAACTGGCGCGCCAGTTGCTGCGCGAACGCCCCGAAATCGGCGTTCTCATCTCGGCCGGAGCGCAGCGCGACGGCACACGCGGCGCGAACGGCGCATCAACGCCTGAGACCGCCCCGCGACCCGACGGGGTATTGCTGCACCGAGCCCCGGACGAGACGCCACATGAGGTCCGGCACGCGCTGCAACATTGGCGGCCGCACCTCATCATCGTCGCCGGGGATCGCCTCGCGCCGCTGCTGATGCACATGGCCGCAGAAGCCGGTGTGCGGATGATGATGGTCAATGTGCACCGCCCGCCGCGCGCGGACACCGGATTGCGATGGTGGCCGGGATTCACCCGCACGCTCTTGCAGCGTTTCGATCACGTCCTGGTCCAGGACGGCACCGCAGCGCGCGCCTATCGCACCGCCGGCGTTACGGCCGACCGTGTCGAAGTCACGGGACCGCTGGCGGAAACTGCCGGCGCTCTGCACCACGACCCGGCCGAGCGCGACCGCCTGGCGGGGCATCTGGCGGGGCGACCGGTCTGGCTGGCCGCCGCGGTGCCCCCTGCCGAGGAAGACGCGGTGATGCAGGCGCATCGCAAGGCGCAGCGCGGCGCACATCGGCTGCTGCTGATCCTGGACCCGCAGAAACCTGCGCACGGCGCGGCGCTGCATGACCGGCTGTCGCCGCAGCTGAATGTCGCGTTGCGCAGCGCCGGGGTGGACCCGCGCGAGGACGATCAGGTGCTTGTTGCCGACACCGAGGATGAGATGGGTCTTTGGTACCGGCTGGCCACGATCACCTATCTGGGCGGGACGCTCGCAGGGCCGGGCAGCCTGCGCGATCCGCTGGAGCCCGCGGCGCTGGGCTCGGCGATCCTGCACGGTCCGCGCCGCGACCGCCACGGCGAAACGGTCGCTCGGCTGCAGCGCGGCAGCGCCTTGCGCACGGTGCCGCATGGCGACGGGCTGGGCGACGCCCTGAGCGAGCTGCTTGCCCCGGAATACGCCGCGCAGATGGCACACAACGCGTGGTCCGTGATCAGCGAAGGCGGCGAGGCCACCGAACGGACGGTTGCGGTCGCCCTCGATCTGCTCGCCGCAGCGGAAACACCCTGATGCGGCCGCCGCGTTTCTGGCTCGACCCGCCCGACCGGCCCGGTTGGCGCAGCCGCGCTCTGGCGCCGCTGGCCTGGCTTTACGGTGAAGCCACGAGACGACGCCTCGCCAGGGGCGCGCGTGCACGGATGGATGTGCCGGTGATATGCGTCGGCAACGTGAACGCCGGCGGCGCGGGCAAGACCCCGACCGTGATCGACCTCGCCGCGCGGCTGCAGGCGCGGGGCGTTGCAGCCCATATCGTCTCGCGCGGCTATGGCGGTTCGCTCAGTGGGCCGCTGCGCGTCGAGGAACGCAGGCACCGCGCGTCGCAGGTCGGTGACGAGCCGCTGCTGCTCAGCGCCTTCGCGCCGACATGGGTGGCGCGGGATCGGAAGGCCGGCGCCCGCGCCGCCATCGCTGATGGCGCGGGGGCGGTCATCCTCGATGACGGGTTCCAGGATCCCGCACTGCACCACGACCTCGCGCTGGTCGTCGCCGACGCGGCCTATGGCTTCGGCAACGGTCGCGTCATCCCCGCCGGACCACTGCGCGAGCCGGTCGCCCGCGCGATGGCACGCGCGGATCTCCTGCTGAGCATCGGGCCGCCGGGCGCGCAGTCATCCTTCGCGCGGCGCTGGGCCGCGGCCGTCCCGGTACCCCGCATCACCGCCCGGCTGGACCCGCTGATGACGGGAATGCCATGGCAGGGCGTGCGCGTGTTGGCTTTCGCCGGCATCGGCCACCCCGAGAAGTTCTTCGCGACGCTGCGCGATCTCGGCGCTGATCTGCGGCGCGCCGAAGCGCTGGAGGATCATCAGCCGTTGACCGACGCGCTGATGACGCGGCTGGAGCTGGAAGCGAAAGCGCAGAAGGCGCAGCTTGTCACCACGGAAAAGGATGCCGTGCGGTTGCCGCCGGGCTTTCGGCGCAAGGTCCTGACCGTGCCGGTCCGGCTGCGGGTGACCGAGGGGGAGGCGACGCTCGACGCGGCGTTGGAGCGGACGCTGCCGCGGGGGGGGTGATGCCCTGCGCCCGCAACGGCGTGACATGCGTCATGCGCCGCCTTCGGGCTGCTCGTCATGCTCGCCCAGGCCGGGGGCCGGACGGTCGGTCGCCGCGTTGCCGCCGCTGAACAGGAAGGGCGACCGCACCCCGCGAAAGCCGCTGCCCAGATCGAGCTCCATGCCACGCGCGACCACCTGCGGATCCGCGAACACCTCGGCCATGTCGTTGATGGGCCCCGCAGGGACCCCATCGGCCTCGCAGGCGGCCAGCAGATCGGCCTTCGAGAACGTCGCCGTCGCCGCCGACAAACGCGCCGACAGGTCCGACCGGTTCGCGACCCGATCGGCATTGGTCAGGAAATCCGCGTGCTGGGCCAGATCCGGCAGGCCCAGCAACCCGCACAGCCGCTGATACTGCGCGTCATTACCGGTGGCGATGATGATGTGCCCGTCGGCGCAGGGGAACACCTGATAAGGTGACAGGTTGGGATGCGCATTGCCCAACCGCGTGGGCGATGTGCCGGTCGTCAGGTAGTTGAGCGCCTGATTGGCCATCACCGACACCGCGGAATCCAGCAGCGCCATATCGATATGCTCGCCCTCTCCGGTCCGCTGCCGGCGGTGCAGCGCGGCCAGAATGGCGGTCGAGGCATAGATGCCGGTGAAGATATCGGTGACCGCCACCCCGACCTTGTGGGGTTGTCCATCGGCCGGCCCGGTTACCGACATCAGCCCCGACATGCCCTGAATGATGAAGTCGTAGCCGGCGCGGTGCGCATAGGGCCCGCTCTGACCGAAACCGGTGATCGAACAATAGATGAGCCCCGGATTCACCTGCGCCAGGCTTTCGAAATCCAGCCCGTACCGCGCCAGCCCGCCGACCTTGAAATTCTCGATCAGCACGTCGGCTTGCGCGACCAGCGCACGCACCTTCTCGCGCCCTTCCTCGGTGCGGAAATCCGCGGTGACCGAGCGCTTGCCGCGATTGGTGGCGTGAAAATAGGCCGCTTCGCGGCCGCCATCGGGGCGCTCCACGAAGGGCGGGCCCCAGCGACGGGTATCGTCGCCCTGCGCCGCTTCGACCTTGATGACATCGGCGCCCAGATCGGCCAGGGTCTGACCGGCCCAGGGGCCTGCGAGGATGCGCGCCAGCTCGACGACGCGCACCCCTTCCAGCGGTCCGCTCATGCTTCAGTCATCCAGCCTGGCGTCCAGCACATCAGCGAAATCCGCATAGGACATGTTGCTGAACTTCTCGCCATCGATCACGAAGGAGGGTGTCGCCGTGACGTCGTGAAGCTCGGCGTAGTGCTCGTAGGCGGCGACCATCGCCTGGGCCTGCTCGCCGTCGGCGAAGCACTCATCGAGACGGTCGCCGGACAGCCCGGCCTGCCGACCGATCGCGCGCAGCGCTTCTGCCACGTCGGCGGGCTCGGAACGGGTGGCCCAGTCTTCCTGCTCCGCATAAATCACGTCCAGAAGCCCGAAATAGCGCGATTCGCTGCCGCCACAACGCGCCAGCATCGCCGCCCACAGGCCATAGCGGTCGAAATAGACCTCGCGGTGCACGAAACGCACATGACCCGGTTCGATGTAGTTTTCCTTGATCTGCGGCAGGGTGTTTTCATGGAAGGTGGCGCAATGCGGACAGGTCAGCGAGGCGTATTCGATCACCTCGATGGGCGCGTCGGCATCGCCAAGCACCATGTCGGGCACGCGGTCCAGGTCGGGCGCGAGGTCGTTGCCCTGCGCCTCGGCGGGCGCGACCGGTGTGCCCTGCGGCGTCCCGGTTTGCGAGGAATACCACCACGCCCCGCCAGCAACAACGGCGAGCGCAAGGGCGGCGGGTGCAAGCTTAGTCATCATCTTTGCTGCCTTTTCGTGTTCGGTCCCGTTCTAGGACGTTTCGTCCCAACGCTTCAAGCGCCGCACGCAGATGCGGGTCACGAACGACGCCTGAGACTTCGCTGGCCTTGCGGCGCAGGCGCCTGTCCTGCGCGGGCTCCGGTCCGTGTTCCGGCCGGGGGGCGGGCGCGAAACCGGCCTGGCCTTCGGCGAACCCGTCGGGCGCCGTCTGGGTCAGGCGCAGCCGGGCAATCGCGTTGTAGCCGTAACAGGCGTTCACCCGTTCGCGAATCCGCTCCTTCTGCATCTCGACAAGCGGCGCCTGCGCTCCGGACACCAGCACGGTCAGCGTCGCGCCGAGCCCCTGGCGACCATAGCCGACCTTGACCGGGCGGGCGATCGGCGCGATGTCGGGGCCGGCAATTTCGTGCCAATGCGTAAGCAGCCGGGTGACCGCGAATCCGCGCTTTTCACCAACCGTGCGGATACGTTCGCGCAGGAGCCCGGAGGTGTGCTCGAACCCGCGCGCGCGGCGCGCCTTGCGTGTCTTGTCCCGCTTCGCCGTCATCGGCCCCTGTTCATCCACGCCCGCTGCATTACTCTAGATGCCACTGGAAGCGAGGCCAGCGCAATGCATGATCAAACGCAGTCAAATCCGTGTGACAATGCGCCAGCCACGATTCTGCGTCGGTGGTATGAGGTCAATGCGCGCAGCCTGCCCTGGCGCGTCGGCCCCCGAGAGCGTGTCGCCGGGGCGCTGCCCGATCCCTACGAGGTCTGGCTGTCCGAAGTGATGCTGCAACAGACCACGGTCGCGGCGGTCGAGGGGTATTTCCATCGATTCACCGCGCGCTGGCCCAGTGTCGAGGCACTGGCGCAGGCGTCCGATGCAAGCGTCATGGCCGAATGGGCGGGCCTTGGCTACTATGCCCGCGCCCGCAATCTGCTCAAATGCGCGCGCAGCGTGGCGCGTGATCATGGCGGGCGCTTTCCGCAGGACGAGGCCAGCTTGCGCGCGCTTCCGGGCATCGGCCCCTATACCGCCGCCGCCATCGCCGCAATAGCCTTCGACCGGCCCGCGGCCGTCATGGACGGCAATGTGGAACGCGTTCTGGCGCGGCTGTTCGATGTGCAAACGCCCCTGCCCGCCGCCAAGCGGGAGCTCGCCGCCCATGCCGCCGCGCTCACCCCTCGGACGCGGCCGGGATGCCACGCGCAGGCGATGATGGATCTCGGAGCCACGGTCTGCACGCCGCGCAACCCCGCCTGCGGGTTGTGCCCTCTGCGCGACATGTGCAGGGCGCGGGCCCGTGGCACGCAGGCCGAGCTGCCGCGCAAGGCGGCCCGACAGCCCAAGCCGGTCCGGCAGGGACATGCCTATATCGCCTGTCGTGCCGACGGCGCCCTTCTGCTGGAGCGCCGGCCCGAGCAGGGGCTGCTGGGCGGCATGCTGGGCTGGCCGGGGTCGGACTGGGGCACCGATCCCGAACCCGCACCGCCGCTCGACGGTGACTGGCATGCGCTGAACACCGAGGTGCGTCACACCTTCACCCATTTCCACCTGCGGCTGACCGTTCATCTGGCGCGGGCCGGACCGGACGCAGTGCCCGCGCGCGGCTTCTTCGTGCCACGCCACGACTTCCGGCGCGGCGACCTGCCCACCGTCATGCGCAAGGCCTTCGATCTCGCGCGGCCGGTCCTCGCACGGCTGGACAGCCCGGCGCGACATCCCTAACTCCAAGGTAACGCAAGGAGAAACCTGCCATGTCCGATGACACCGACCGCTATGTGCTGACCCACACGATGCTGCGCATCAAGGACCCGGCGCGCAGCCTGCCCTTCTATGAAGAGGTTCTGGGAATGCGGCAGGTCACGCGACTCGACTTCGATGAGGCGCGCTTTTCGCTGTATTTTCTGCAGGCGGGCGGCCACCCCGATCCGGCGGACGGGACGATCGAGCAGACCTTCTCGCGTGCCGGACTGCTGGAACTGACGCATAACTGGGGCACCGAGGATGGGGACATCGAAATGCACAGCGGCAACACCGACCCGAAAGGGTTCGGCCATATCTGCATCGCAGTGCCCGATATCGAGGCGGCATGCGCACGCTTCGAACGTCACGGCGTGACCTTTCAAAAGCGCCTCGGCGAGGGAGGCATGAAGGAAATCGCCTTCATCCGCGACCCGGACGGATACTGGATCGAGATCGTCCAGCCCGATCTCATGCCGGGTCTGGTCGGCGGGCATCGGCGTTGACATGCGCCGGGGCGCGCCCTTTTCGCCGAACGTGACGCGGTGCTACAGTGGTCGCATCCGGTACGGGAGCGATGGACGGGCATGAGTTCTGCGCGCGACATCCGTGGACTGCGCAACGCGCTGCCGTTCTGGCTGTCACTCGGGCTGCTGCCGCTGGCCGTGATCGCGGCCACGCAGGGCGGATGGACCGTGATCCTGATGCCGCTCTACGCTTGGGCCTTGGTGACCGTGCTGGACGCCGTGGCGGGGCTGGATGAAAGCAACCCGGACACCGAAACCGGCGATGCGGATCTGTTCTGGTACCGGCTGATCACCATGATCTGGTTTCCCATCCAGTTTGCCGTGATCTACGGCATGATCTGGTGGGTCACCTCGACAGAGCATCTGTCATTGCTGGAGACGCTGGTGCTCTTTTTCGGCGTCGGCGTCATCTCCGGCACCATAGGCATCGTCTATGCTCATGAGCTGCTGCATCAGCGCAACCGGCTGGAGCGCTGGCTCGGCGACCTGTTGCTTGCGACGGTGCTGTACAGCCATTTCCGGTCCGAGCATCTTCAGGTCCATCACCGACATGTCGGCACCCCGCGCGATCCGGTCACGGCGCGCTACAATGAAGGCTTTCACCGGTATTTCTTCCGGGTTCTGCGCGATTGCCCGGTTTCGGCATGGCGGGCCGAGGTGGCGATGCTGGCGCGGCGCGGACGACCGCCCTGGGACCTGTCGAACCCGTTCTGGCGCTACGCGGCGCTGCAAGGGGCGGCGCTGATGCTTGCGGCGGCCATCGGCGGCTGGGCCGGGCTCGGGCTGTTCGTCTTTCAGGCCTTCGCGGCGGTGTGGCAGCTGGAGCTGACGAACTATATCGAGCATTACGGCCTGACCCGCAAGCATCTTGGCGACGGCAAGTACGAACCCGTCAAACCCCGCCATTCATGGAATGCAGCGCACAAGGCGTCCAACTGGCTGCTGATCAACCTGCAACGGCATTCCGACCATCACTACAAGCCGGCGCGGCGCTTTCCGCTGCTGCAGACCTATTCCGAAGACGAGGCCCCGCAACTGCCATACGGCTATCCGGCAATGACGACGCTGGCGATGATCCCGCCGCTGTGGCGCCGCGTCATGAACCCGCGGGTACGCGCGTGGCGGCGACAGTTCTACCCTGAGATCAGCGACTGGAAGCCTTACAACAAGGCGCAGACACCGATGCCGCGCGGCGCCGCCTGAGCGGCGGGCCTGCCACATCTTGCCGAGGGCGCGCGCAGCACGTATTGCGCCCGCATGATCGAGCGTACGCATGTCAAGGGCGATGCGGACAGCACCGCCATCTACTCACCTTGCGAGTCCTATCGCTATCTGCTGACCCGGGTGTGGAACCCCACAGGGGCGCGCGCGCTGTTCGTGATGCTCAACCCCTCCACCGCGACGGAACTGCAGAACGACCCGACCGTGGAGCGTTGCGAACGCCGCGCCCGGGCGCTCGGCTTCGGCGCCTTTCGCGTGGCCAACATCTTCGCCTATCGCGCGACCGACCCACGGGTAATGCGCGCCGCCGTGGACCCGGTCGGCCCCGAAAATGACCGGATGATCGCGCAAAGCGCGCCCTGGGCGGACCGCATCATCTGCGCCTGGGGCAGCCACGGCGCGCATATGGCGCGCGGCGCGCAGGTGGAGGCGCTGTTGCGCGCAACCGGCTGCCCCTTGTTCCATCTGGGGCTGACGCGCCACGGGCATCCGAAGCATCCGCTCTACATCGCCTATGCGAAACAGCCCGAACCCTGGGAGCAGGGCGGCGCGCGGCTGCGTCAGCGCAGCCACACCTCGACCCGGCGGTTGGACTGACGCCCCTGTTCGCTGTCGTCGCAGGCAATCGGCATGGCTTCGCCAAAGGCTGCAACGCGCAGCGCCACGCGATCGGAGGACAGGAGCGGCGCGGCCTCGCGTACGGCGTCGCGCACCTCCGTCGCCCGCTCATGCGCGATTCGCAGATTCACTTCGGACGGGCCGTCACCGTCTGTAAAGCCCGCAAACACCAGCTCACGGCCGTCATACAGACCGGCCTCCAGCGCACGCGCGAGACTGCGCACATTGTCACGTGACGGTGCATCGAGCCTGGTTTCGCCCGGAGCGAAACGGAAAGTGCTCGACAGCCGCTCTGTGCCCTCCAGCTCGGCCACGAGCGCCTGCAGATCCGTCAGTTCCACCGACTCGCCAGCCGCCGCGATGGCGTTGGCAAGCCGCCTTCCCTGTTGATCCAGCGCGATCGCCTCGGCGCCGAGATCGATGAAACCGATGCGCCGGATGATGCGTTGTGCGCGTTCCGTGGACAGGAAATCGAGGAATTCGCGCGCCAGCAGCGGCAGCCGTTCGGCCCGCATGTGCAGAAGCAGCGGCAGCGTCAGGGGATAATCCTCCGCCTTGACGGCCAGCGGGGTCGCGGATTGCTGAAAACCGCAGGCCCCGGTCAGCGGCAGCACCTTGGCGCCGCCCGACTGCGAGGCCAGCGTCACCCCCAGCGCCATCGGGTCCCGCGCGACCCGGGCCGCCAGCGCCAGCGGCGCTGCGTGACGCTCGATCGTGTCGGCCATCGGCAGGCCGCGCGGTCCGAGCAGCTGCGCCTCCAGCGCCTGTTGCACACCGCTGCCTTCGGCATGGGCGTGCAGCCGGATCGGCAGGTCTTCGACCCGGCCGAGCGCCTCCCAGGTGGTCACCTCGCCGGACAATGCATCGACGAGATCCGGAACAGATATCGTACGTAGCGGGTTGTGCGCTGAGACCACCGGAACGAAGGCATCCAACCCGACGACACGGGCCCGCACCTCGGGGTCGTCCAGTTCCGCAAGCGACAACGCAAGCTCCGTTTCCCCGGCCAGTAGCGAAACAAGGCCTGCATCGCTCGAGGACACTTTCACACCGACCCGCGCGACCGGCTCTGCCGTGGCCGGGTCGAGCAGGACATAGATGGCGCGCTCCAAGCCATCCTCGCCATTCTCGCGATAGATCCGCAGATCGCGCCCACGGGCGAACCCCTCCAGCAGGGCAGGGATCAGGCGGGTTCCCATGATCGGCGTGCCGGCGAAGCCGAATTCGGCGACATGACGGGTCAGATCGGGGCATCCCGGCCCCTCGCAGATGACGCCCTGGGCATCGAGCGTCAGCTCACCGTAAAGCGTATCCACCTGATAATAGGCGCCATCGTAGGACAACAGCGTCCCATCGACCGACACACCCCCGTCGCGCGCCATCAGCGTCACATCCTGCGCCGGCAATCGCGCAGGGGCCAGAATGAAAAGAAGCGCGATGGACATCGCCGCCGCGCGCAGAAGTGTCGAAGCCATGGCGCCTTCGCGTTGCGTCAGTTGCCGGCTATCTTCAACTCAGGCAACATGTTTTTCAACACGATAAATCCGCCCGTTGCATCGCAGTCGGGCACCGGCACCGTCAGGTCGACGACATCCACCGCGCCGTCGCCGGGCGCGGCGATGGTCTCGGCCAGCATCTCCCGGCCGCAGGTGCGCTCGCTCACCGGTGCCTCGATATCAAGGCGCACCTCGCCGGGGCGCGGTGCCGTCTGCACCGGAAAGCTGTAAATCGTCGCCATCAACGGCCAGTCGAGACCATCATCGCCCAGAGTGACCATGAACCCCTGCCCCTGCCGCGCGGCAAAGGTGGGGTCGCGCGGGTTCTCGGCCCAGACATGCCCGGCCTCCCCGAACGCGGCCCCGTATTCGAAGGCGTGCAGTTCAAACTCGTCCGCACCCTGCCATTGCAGCCCGAGCCGCGCATATTCGGCGGCCTGCGGCACATGAAGATCCGCCGTCGCGGCGGCCCGCTGCGGCAGCGCAGCGGTAAAGCGCGCCTCTTCGGTCAGGGCCGGCACGGTCACGGACAGCGTGCCTTCGTCGGAGGTCATCATGCCAAAGGCCAATCCGGCATGACGGATCACCACACGAGTCTGCGGGTCACACGGCGCCCTGAGCGTCAACCGCACCATGGCCGCCGGGCGCGGCGCGGCGACCAACACCGGAATGCACGATTCCGCCGTATCACGCAGCACGCCATCGCGACGAACGGTCGGCGCATCGGGCGACATCGACGTCAAGGCCGCGTCGGACAGCGCGCTCATCCGAACGGGGCGCAGCTTGGTCGGCGCGGCCGGGGTCTGCGGCCGGACCATCGCACCTTCCGGCGCCCGCGGCGCCGTAGCCTGCGTGGCCAGCGACGTGACCGCCCGGATCTCCGAAAGCGCGGCGAACTCCGGCGCCGGCAGATCCGCGGCGCCGGACAGGTCATTGCGCGCGGTCGCGACGCTTTGGGCCCCGTTATAGGCCGGGTGATCGGGCGGCGTCGTGATCTGCATCACATGCCCCGTCGCAAGAGCGAGCGCGGCCGTGACACCTGCCAGTGTGAACTTGTGCCAGCGCTGCATCCTTGCCTCCGCCTTCCGCGATCGATGCGGTCAAGCTAGGCAGGAAACGGGGCAAAGACATGACGGCGCGGTGACGAAGTCGGTCAGATTGCGGGGCATTACCCGGCTCTGCCCGACATGCCGCCCGCTCAGCTCAGCCGGCCGTGGCAGTGCTTGAACTTCTTGCCCGACCCGCAGGGACAGGGCGAATTGCGCCCGGGGTTGCCCCATGTCTCGGGGTCGGTCTCGTCGAAACCTTCCACCAATGGCGTCGGCCGGTCCTGCGGCTCGGGCGCGATGGCCTGGCGCTCCAGTTCCTTCTGCTGCTCCGCAAGGCGCTGCTGGAGATCCTTTTGCTCCTGCTCGGTCAGGGGCCGGATCTGCGCCAGCTTCTGGGTGATTTCCTCGCGCAGACTGTTGAGCATCGACTCGAACAGCGTGAAGGCCTCGGTCTTGTATTCGTTCAGCGGGTCGCGTTGCGCGTAACCGCGAAAGCCCACCACCGAGCGCAGATGCTCGAGCGTGACGAGATGCTCGCGCCACTTGCTGTCGATGGTCTGAAGCAGGAGCTGTTTCTCGACGTTGCGCATGGCCTCGGGGCCGAACTGCTCGGCCTTCTCGGCCATCAGCTTGTCCGATGCCTCGTAGAGGCGCTCACGCACGGTTTCCTGATCGACCCCGTCTTCCTCGGCCCATGCCAGGACCGGCACATCGACCCCCAGCGTCTCGAGCGCGGCGACATAGAGCCCTTCGGTATCCCACTGATCGGCGTAGGTCTTGGGCGGCAGATGCCGGTCCACCAGGTCGTCGATGACCTGATGACGCATGTCCTGCACGATCTCGGACAAGTCCTCGGCCTGCATGATCTCAAGACGCTGCCCGAAGACGACCTTGCGCTGATCGTTCATGACATCGTCGAATTTGAGAAGCTGCTTGCGGATATCGAAATTGCGCGCTTCGACCTTGGCCTGCGCCTTCTCCAGCGACTTGTTGACCCAGGGGTGGACGATGGCTTCGCCCTCCTTCATCCCCAGCCCCGACAGCACCTTGTCGAGCCGGTCCGACCCGAAGATGCGCATCAGATCGTCCTCGAGCGACAGGAAGAAGGCCGAGCGGCCCGGATCACCCTGACGGCCCGAACGACCGCGTAGCTGGTTGTCGATGCGCCGGCTTTCATGGCGTTCGGTGGCCAGCACGAACAGCCCGCCGGCCTCGATGACCTTGTTCTTTTCCTCGGCGACCTCGGCATCGACACGCTTGCGCAGGGCCTGCGGATCGGCGTCCGGGTCAGCCTCGAGCGCCTGCATGAACTTCAATTCGGCATTGCCGCCGAGCTGAATGTCGGTGCCGCGCCCGGCCATGTTCGTGGCGATGGTGACCGCACCGAAGCGTCCGGCCTCGCCGACGATCTGCGCTTCCTTCTCGTGCTGGCGGGCGTTGAGCACGTTATGCGCGATGCCTTCCTTTTCCAGCAGGCCGGACAGGAACTCGGACTTCTCGATGGAGGTGGTGCCCACGAGGATCGGCTGGCCCTTGCCATGCGCCTCGCGGATCTCCTCGACGATGCCGTCGTATTTCTCCGTCTCGGTGCGGAAGACCTGATCGTTGTCGTCCACCCGCGCGATCGGTTCGTTGGTCGGAATCTCGACGACGCCGAGGCCGTAGATCTCGCGAAATTCCTCGGCCTCGGTGCTGGCCGTGCCGGTCATGCCCGACAGCTTGTCATAGAGGCGGAAGTAGTTCTGGAAGGTCACCGAGGCGAGCGTGACATTCTCGGGCTGGATATCCACGCCCTCCTTGGCCTCGATGGCCTGATGCAGGCCGTCGGACAGGCGCCGACCGGCCATCATGCGGCCCGTGAATTCGTCGATCAGCACAACCTGCCCGTCGCGCACGATGTAGTGCTGGTCACGCTGGAACAGCTTGTGCGCGCGCAGGGCCTGGGTGACGTGGTGCACGATGGTGGTGGATTCGGGGTCGTAAAGCGACTGATCCTCGGGCAGGATTCCGGCCTCGTGCAGCAGTCGCTCGATGAACTCGTTGCCCTCGTCGGTATAGCTGACATTGCGGGTCTTTTCGTCGAGGGTGAAATGGTCCTCGCCGATCTGCGGGGCCAGCTGGTCGATCCGTGTGTACAGGTCCGACCGATCCTGCGACGGGCCCGAGATGATCAGCGGCGTGCGCGCCTCGTCGATGAGGATCGAGTCGACCTCGTCCACGATTGCGAAGTTGTGACCGCGCTGCACCATCTCGCCGAGTTCGGACTTCATGTTGTCGCGCAGGTAATCGAAGCCCAGCTCGTTGTTCGTCGCATAAGTGATGTCCGCGTCATAGGCTTCGTGCTTTTCACCCGTCGGCTGCTGCGGGTAGACGACGCCCGTGGTCATGCCCAGCGCGGCATAGACCTTGCCCATCCATTCCGCATCGCGGCGGGCAAGGTAGTCGTTTACCGTGACGATATGCACACCCTCGCCGGTCAGCGCGTTAAGATAGGCTGGAAAGGTCGCCACCAGCGTCTTGCCCTCGCCGGTCTTCATCTCGGCGATATTGCCCTTGTGCAGGAAGATGCCGCCGATGAGCTGCACATCGAAGGCGCGCAGCCCCAGCGCGCGGCGCGCGGCTTCGCGGCAATTGGCAAAGGCTTCGGGCAGGATCGAGTCGAGGCTTTCGCCGCCCGCGACGCGCTCCCTGAACGCGGCGGTGCGCGCCTGCATCTCGTCATCGCTCAGCGCCTGATACTCGGGCTCGAGGGCATTGATCTTCTCGACCAGCGGACGGACAGCCTTGACCTTGCGGTCGTTTGGCGTACCCAACACTTTCCTGGTGATTGCTCCGAAGCCCAGCATGTTCTCTCCGCGTGGCGTGACCTGACGGGTCATGCGAGACTACGGCTTGCCCGCCCCCGGAAGCTTCCATACAACGTCACTTGAAAGCGGGCGGTCCGGCGCCCGCAGGACCATCTGCGGTGTAAGGTGCAGCCGATGCACTGTCAACGTCATGCGGCGGACGGACCGCCGGGGAAGGAAGGATGAAGATGCGCAGCACGCCATGGATCGCCGCCGCCTTTGCTCTCGTGATGGCCACGCCGGCCGTCGCGCAGGAACCGGCCGATGCCGACAACGTCGACGCCGACACCGTGATCGCGGTGGTGGACGGCACCGAGATCACGCTTGGCCACATGATTCAGGCGCGCGAGCAGGTGCCACAGCAGTTTCAGCAACTGCCCGACGAAACGCTGTTCGACGCCATTCTGGAGCAGCTGATTCAGCAGACGGCGCTCGCGGATGCGGCGACCGGGCCGCTGCCGCGTCGGGATCGGGTCGCGCTCGACAACGAAACGCGCAGCCGCACCGCCAATCTGGCGCTGACGCGCCGGGCACTGGACACGGTCGACGACGCCATGCTGCGCGATGCCTACGCCGAGCGCTACGCCGACGCCTCGCCCGAGCAGGAATACAACGCCTCCCATATCCTCGTGGAGACCCGGGAGGCTGCGGAAGAACTGGCCGAGGCGCTGGCCGAAGGTGCGGATTTCGGCGAACTGGCGCAGGAGCATTCGGCCGACGGCACGGCGGCAAGCGGCGGGGATCTGGGCTGGTTCGGCCCCGGCATGATGGTGGCCCCCTTCGAGGAGGCGGTGATGGCGCTGGAGCCCGGCGAAATCTCGGCGCCGGTTGAAACGCAGTTCGGCTGGCACATTGTCCGGCTTGACGACACGCGCACCGCCGAGGTCCCCGAGTTCGACGACATCCGAGGTGAACTTGAGCAGCAGTTGCAGCGCGAAGCCGCCGAGGCGCTGATCGCCGAGGTCACGGAGGCCGCCGAGATTACCCGGATGCGCGAAGGTATCGACCCGGCGCTGCTGCGCGAGTCCGAACTGCTGCAGGACTAGGACGAGGCGTCGCCGTGACCGAAAACCGAAAGGCCAATCTGCGCAGGATGCAGGCGCAGGCGTCGGCGCTGCGCCGGAAGCTTCGCAGGGCGACGGCGCCGAGCGCGCCCGCCGTTTCGCCGCTTGCCCCGGCGGGCGGGTTTCCGGCCCTGCCGCGCATCGATGGTGTCGATTTCTCCAGTGCCGCGGCCGGCGTACGCTATCAAGGGCGCCGTGATGTCATGCTGGCACGGCTCGCACCCGGCAGCGCGGTGGCGGGGGTGTTCACGCGGTCCGCGACGCGCTCGGCGGCTGTGCTCGACTGTCAGGCCAAGATTGCGCAGGGCGCATTGCCCGAGGGCGGCGCGATCCTGGTGAATTCGGGCAATGCCAATGCTTTCACCGGGCATTTCGGGGCCGCGTCGGTCGCGGCAATCACCGGCGCGGTGGCCGAGCGGCTCGGGGTTTCGCAAACGGCGGTGTTCACCGCCTCAACCGGCGTGATCGGCGAGCCCCTTCCGCACGGACGCATCGTCGCGGCGCTGGACGAATTGCGCGACACGCTTGCGCCGGACGGTATCGCGAATGCAGCGCGCGCGATCATGACGACCGACACCTTCGCGAAAGGCGCAAGCGCGACGATCGAGATCGACGGCGAACCCATCCGCATCGCCGGAATCGCCAAGGGATCGGGCATGATCGCGCCGGACATGGCGACGATGCTGGTCTACATCTTCACCGACGCGCGCCTGGATCCGCGGTTGCTGCAGGACATGCTGACGCGTCTGAACGATCGCAGCTTCAACTGCATCACGGTCGACAGCGACACATCGACCTCGGACACGCTGATGGTGGCGGCCACCGGTCGCAGCGCGGCACCGCCGATCCGCACCGCCTCGCCGGAGGCGCGCAGCTTCGAGGCCGCGCTCGGCAGCGTGATGCGCGATCTGGCGCATCAGGTGGTGCGCGACGGTGAGGGCGCGACGAAATTCGTCGAGGTCCGGGTGCGCGGCGCCGCGGATCACGCCGATGCCCGGCGCGTCGCCTCGGCCATCGCGAACTCACCCCTGGTCAAGACCGCCATCGCCGGTGAGGATCCGAACTGGGGGCGCATCGTCATGGCTGTGGGCAAGTCCGGCGCCCGGGCCGAGCGCGACCGGCTCGCGATTACGCTTGGCGATATCCGCGTGGCCGAGAACGGCTGGGTGGCGCCCGATTACCGCGAGGCCGACGGCGCAGCCTACATGCGCGGCGACTCCATCGTGATCGGGGTCGATCTGGGCCTCGGCGACGGCGCCGAGACGATGTGGACCTGCGATCTGACGCATCGCTATATCGAGATCAACGCGGATTACCGGTCTTGAAGGTCGTCCTTGTCTCAGCCGTGGCGCTGATCGACCGGGACGGACGGGTGTTGCTGGCACAGCGCCCCGAGGGCAAGGCGATGGCCGGTCTGTGGGAGTTTCCGGGCGGCAAGG
>CAZMBT010000019.1:0-18260 GCA_964564395.1 uncultured Alkalilacustris sp. | reverse complement strand
ACGGTTGGGCGAGAATGCGGAGCCCGACCAGCCGGCGGATCCGGCGCACTGGATCATCCCCGAAGCCGACGGTGCGGTGTCCATTCCCGCTATCCGCAAGGAGGACTTCGATGCTTGATCTGCACATCCAGACCGCCGAAGACCTGGCCGCCGAGAAAGAGGCCGCTGCAGCTCGGCAAGCGCGCAGAGAGCGCAAGCGGCTGCTCGCAGAGAGCGACTGGACGCAGGTGGCCGACGCGCCGGTGGATCAGGCCGCATGGGCGACCTATCGGCAGGCGTTGCGCGACGTGACCGGGCAGGCCGGCTTCCCGCACGAGGTGGATTGGCCCGAACCGCCCAGCTGACGCTCCGGCCGCGGTGGTGTCGATGGCTTGCGTGGCGCGGTCATGTCGCGGGTTGCGTGCGGCTGCTGCGGGCACGTATCACTGTGTGGTGGATTGCCGGCTGCCCGTAATCCCCACGCAGGGCGGCATTGAGCGCAGGGAGGATCTCGATGACGCGCCCCATTCATCCGGTGTTGCTGTGCGGCGGGTCGGGCACGCGCCTCTGGCCGCTGTCGCGCAGAAGCTATCCCAAGCAGTTCGCGCCGCTCATCGGTGAGGAGAGCCTTTTTCAGGCCTCGGCCCGGCGGCTGTCGGGCCCCGGCTTCCAGCCCCCTTTGATCGTGACGGGCGGGGATTTCCGCTTCATCGTCACCGAGCAACTCGCCGCCGTCGAGCAGGTCGCGCAGGCGGTGCTGATCGAACCGGCGGCGCGCAATACTGCGCCGGCGATCCTGGCGGCCGCGCTGGCGTTGCAGGCGCGCGAGCCCGGAGCGCTGATGCTGCTTGCCCCATCCGATCACGTGATTCCCGATGACGAACGGTTTCGCGCGGCGGTTCAGGCGGCTGCGCCCACGGCGCAGGACGGGCAGCTCGTGACCTTCGGAATTCGACCTGACCGCGCGGAAACCGGTTATGGATGGCTCGAACTGTCGCAGATGCCGGGCGCGGATTTCGCCCCGGTGCCGCAGCCGCTCAGGCGGTTCGTCGAGAAACCCGACGCGGACGCGGCGCAGGCGATGCTCGAAGATGGGCGGCATCTGTGGAACGCGGGCATCTTTCTCTTTGCCTGCGATACGTTGATTGCCGCCTTTGAGGCGTATCAGCCCGAGATGCTCGTGCAGGTGCGCGCGGCGCTCGATCAGGCGGAGTCCGACCTGGGGTTCACCCGCCTCGCGCCGGGTCCATGGGAAGAGATCGAGGAGAACTCCATCGATTACGCGGTGATGGAGCGGGCACCGAACCTGTCCGTGGTGCCCTATGGCGGCGAATGGTCTGATCTCGGCGGCTGGCAGGCGGTTTGGCGCGCCCTGGGTCCGGATGCCGATGGCGTCGTCACGCACGGCCCCGCCACGGCCATCGACTGCGAGAACACGCTTCTGCGCGCCGAGGCCGAAAGCCAGCAGCTTGTCGGGTTGGGGGTGACGGATATCGTCGCGGTGGCGATGCCGGATGCGGTACTTGTGGCGCACAAGGACCGCGCTCAGGACGTCAAGCAGGTGGTGCAGACCCTCAAGGCGAGTGGCGCCCCGCAGGCGGAGGCGTTGCCGCGCGACTACCGCCCGTGGGGATGGTTCGAAAGCCTGATCACCGGCCACCGTTTTCAGGTCAAGCGTATCGTGGTTCATCCCGGCGCCGCACTGAGCCTGCAGAGCCATCACCATAGGGCCGAACACTGGATCGTGGTGCAGGGGACGGCGAAGGTGACGATGGACGACAAGGTCCAGCTGGTGACCGAGAACGAGTCCGTCTTCATTCCGCTGGGGACGGTGCACCGGATGGAGAACCCCGGCAAACTGCCCATGGTCCTGATCGAGGTGCAGACGGGCAGCTATCTGGGCGAGGACGATATCGTGCGTTACGACGATGTCTATGCCCGGGGGCAGGGCGCGAAAGGCTGACGCCGTGCTGTCGCGGGTGGCGTTGCTGCCGCCCGCTGTCCTGCGGTCAGATCAGCGCCAGTGTCAGCCACGGGAATATGCACAGCAACACCAGCACAAGCAGTGCCGTAGCGAGGAACGGCAGAAGCTGCACAAAGATCCCCGTCGGCTTGGCGCCGGACATCGCCGCAGCGATGTAGAGCCCCGCACCGACCGGCGGCGTCAGCAGCCCCAGCACCAGGTTGAGACTGATCACGAGGCCGAACTGGACGGGGTGGATGTCATAGACGTCCACCGCGACCGGCAGCAGGATCGGCACCACCAGGATCAGCGCGGCGATGCCGTCGATGATCATTCCCACGAAGAGCAGCGCCACCATCACGATCAGCAGAAATACGATCGGGCTTTGCGTGAACTCCACCATCAGCGCGGTCAGCCGCTGTGGCAGCGCCTCATATATGATGACCCAGCCGAAGACGTTGGCCGCCGCGATCAGGAACACGACCATGCTCGAGCTCGACGCGACACGCAGGAACATGGTGAAAAAGCGCCGGGCGTCGAGCTCGCGATAGATCAGCACCCCGATCAGCAGCGCCATCAGCGAGGCGACGGCGGCCGACTCGGTCGGGGTGGCGATGCCGAAGACGATGGATCCGACGATCACGACCGGGATCAGCGCGGCGGGCAGCGCCGCAAGGAGCGCCTTGGCCGCGTCGGAGCGGGTCATCCAGTCGCCCTTGGGAAACTGCTGCCGCATTCCGATGAGCGCGATGATTATGAAGAAGGATCCGGTCAGCAGAAGCCCGGGAATTATCCCTGCGATGAACAGGCTGGCGATGGGCAGCTGCGCCAGAACCCCGTAGATCACCAGCAGCATGGACGGCGGGATGATCGGGGCCAGGATGCCCCCGGCCGCGGTGCTGGCGGCTGCGAAGTTGCGGCTGTAGCCCTCCTCCTCCATGGCCGGAACCATCGCGCGCGACATTACCGCGATCTGGCTCGCCGCCGAGCCGATGATCGCTGCCATGAACATGTTGGCGAGCAGGTTGATATAGGCCAGACCGCCACGAAATCCGCCTACGAAGACACGCGCTGCGCGCACCAGCCTGCGGGTTGCCCCGCCCTCGTTCATGAGTTCCCCGGTCAGCATGAAAAGCGGTATCGCGAGTAGGCCGTAACTCTCGATGCCCGAGAACAGCTGTTGCGCGAACGAGTCGAAAAGCACCTCGTTCCCGCTGGAGCGGATGTACCAGATCGATGTCATGATCAGCACCACGCTGATCGGCACCGCCCCCAGCAACAGGACAAGAAATACGAGCGCGGTCATGGCTCTCTCTCCTTGTCGGCCGGGTCAGGGGCGTTCGGCGTCTGTCCGCGCAACGTCTTTATCAGGTTGGATGTCGCATGCAGCAGCAGACCCAGCGCGAAGACCGGCATGATGAGCCAGACCCAGAACTTGCGAAAGCCCAGCGTCGATGTCGGTTCGGCGTAGATGAAATTGAAGGTCTCGCCCTGGAAGGCGCGGAAATCGAAGCCGACACGTGCCAGCGTAACCGGGTCGAACCACCGCCAGGTGAACCAGACCAGCAGCACTGCCGCGAGGGCGGTGATCAGATCGACGAACAGCCAGAAGGCGGTCCGCACGCGCGGGCGCATCAGATCCATGACCAGCGTGATCGAGATGGATTCGCGCCGTTCGATCGCGGCGGACGCGGCGAGGAAAGTCATGAGCACCATGGCATAGATCGCGGCTTCATCGACCCAGTAAAGCGCCAGCCGCATCGAACGGGTAACGACGTTGAGCAGGATCAGCAGCGTCACCAGCCCGGCCAGCGCCGCCGCGCAGATCAGCTCGATACGTGCCCATGCAGCTGACAGTCGGTGCAGCATCACTTCCTCGCAAGGGGCCGGACAATGCTTCGGGGACGGCGGCACAGGCAGGCCGCCGTCCCCGTTCTCAAGGCGATGCGCGTGTCAGCGCGTCTCGTCGGCGACGCGGCGAAGATCCTCGAGGATCGGGGCGCGTTCGGACCAGATTTCCTCCCACTGTTGCACGGCTTCGGCGAAGAAGTCGCGGTCGATGCGCACGTAGTTCACCTCGTCCTCGTCCTCGACAAGCGCCATCCATTCGGGGTCGCGTTCGGCATACTTGTCGAGCACTTCCTCGAGTCGGTTCTGCATGTGCTCGGTGATCAGGGCGCGATCATCCTCGCTCAGCTGCGCCCAGACCCGGCCCGACACCACGCCGACCATCGGAAACAGCATGTGGTTGCTTTCGATCACGGTCGGTGCCTGCTCGAAGTAGCGCATCGCCCAGATCAACTCGGCATCCATGTCGATCGCGTCGACCTGCCGGTTCGCCAGCGCGTCATAGACATCCGGCAGCGGCATCGGGGTGGGCGCCGTGCCCAGCGCGTTGTAGAAGTCGCGGATCGGCTCGAAGGGGGTGATGCGCACCTTCAACCCGTCAAGGTCGCCAGCGTTCTCGACATCGGGCCGGCTGACGATCTGGCGCATCCCGGCGCTGGCAAAGCCCAGCCCGACGACGCCGACTTCCTCGGGCAGCCGGTCCAGCAGGCCGGTTGCGACATCGGAGCGGATGATGCGCACCGCATGCTCGATGTCATCCGCCAGGAACGGTGCATAGAAGGCCCCGAAATCCGGGATGCGGTTCGAGATCTCGGCGATGGTCAGGAACGCCATGTCCAGCCCGCCGGTCTGCAGCTGCTGCAGCATCTGCGCCTCGTTGCCGAGTTGTCCGCTGGGAAATGTCTGCAACGTGATGCGGCCGTCGGTCGCGGCTTCGAGGTCATCGCCCATCGACTCCGCGGCCTGGGTCCAGAGATGATTCGGCGGGGTGATCATGCCGATGCGCATGTCCTGTGCGCCCGCCAGTGCCGGCGCAAGGGCGATGGTGGCACCAATCGTGAGTGCGGTGAAAGTCGTGCGAATCGTCTTCATCGGTTTCTCCCTGTTTCTTCGGGCGTTCCGGCCCGGCCTGCTGGCCGGGCGCGCTTGGGCGCTGCGCGCCTGCATTCTGGACTGCCTGTCATGGCATGGCCCGATGCGCGCATCGCTGCAAGATGAATCTTCGGCTATTGCAGTCCCGTCGTGAGCATGAATGGGGCGACCCGTCATATCACCAGGGGCTCCACGCGGTTCTCGATCAGCCGCACCAGGCTGAGCGCGGTCAGTGCCGAGGATTTCGGATTGTCGGGCAGTGCCTTGTTCGCAAGCTGCAAGCGCATTTCACCGAACGCGCCGTCGGCGTCGATCTCGTGCCGGTTGCCGGTGGCCGTCGGGTCGGCGATGAGCGTGACGCGGGTCTGTGCGGGGCCCAGCCCGGCCAGCGCCGTGATCAGCGCGACATTGGCGTTGCGCGCAAAGCGTGCGGCCGCAGCATCCGCACTGCCCGAAAAGAATGCCACCGGCGCATCGAGCGCGTCGAGGTCGCAGGCTGCCTCGGCCTCGGTTCCCGCCCAGGCAGCGGGGGGTTTGATTATGCGGTGCTCCACCGACGTCAGCCCCATGCGTGCCCCGGCCGCAAGCGCGTCGATCCCGCCCAGCGCGCCCGGCGGAATGATGATGCGTGCGCCGGTGCTGCGTGCCAGCGCGGTCATGCGCTGGAGCAAGGCGGCATCCGCGAAGGCGGATGTGGACGACACCGCGAAATCCTGCCCGGCCTGCAGCGCGGCGTGGCCCCAGTCGGCGACACTGTCGCGGCCCGCGACCTCGACGACGAGCTGCGCGCCGCTGTCGGCCAGCGCGGCGGGGTGGGTCAGGATCTGCGCCTGCGGCGGCAGATTCGGCCGCGTCCGCGCAGCATCACGCAACCCGACAGCCACGATCCGCGCCCGCGCCCCGCGTTCGTGCAGCAGGCGGGCCACGGTCTGCCCGATGGCGCCAAAGCCGATCAGCGCGATGTCGATATGCGCGTGACCGGGCATCGTCAGAGTTGCACCCATCCCTCGGGCGGCTCCTTGCCCGGATGCAGGGTGCTGCAGCTGGGGCAGGTGCGCGCCTCCTCGTCCTCGTAGAAGGCCTTGTAGATCGGCGGCAGGTCATCGACGATGGATTTCAGTGCGATTTCCGCGCGATGCACCCGGGCGCCGCAGTTGAAGCAATACCATTCGATCGCGTCGAGTGCGCCCTTCGGACGGGCGGGTTCGATCACCAGCCCGATCGAGCCTTCCTGCGGACGCTGCGGCGAATGCCGGATATGGGGCGGCAGCAGGAACACGTCGCCTTCGCGGATGGGAACATCGTAGAAGTCGCCGGTGTCGGTGTCGTGGATCTTGAGCAGCATGTCCCCCTTGAGCTGATAGAAGAACTCCTCCACCGGGTCGTCATGATAGTCGGTCCGCTTGTTCGGGCCGCCGACGACGGTCACCATCAGATCGGCGTCCTTGAACACCATCTGGTTGCCGACCGGCGGTTTCAGCAGATGCTTGTGCTCTTCGATCCATTTCTGGAAGTTGAAGGCTTGCAGGCGTGCCATGTTCTCGTCCTCCTTGCTGGGGTTCGCGCCTCGGGGCGCGGGTTCGATATGCTGGCGGGTGCTTCGGGTCGTGCCCGCGAAGCCGCGTCGATGCCCGCCCGCCCTGTCATCGCAGCCGCAGCCCGCAGTTTTCGAAGGCAGCGCGGGTGGTGGCCTTCTCGGCCTCGGTCAGATTAAGCAGCGGCGGCCGCACCCGCCCGCCGGTCTGACCCAGCAGTTCCTGCCAGAATTTCTGATGGCTGTGCGGCTTCTCGGGCGGGCGGGTGTCGCGCAGGGCCCGGCGCACCGGCTCCAGGCTCGTGCTGATCTCGCGCGCGCGCTGCAGGTCGCCCGCGAAGGCGGCATCGGTATAATCGCGCATGCGCCGGTCGGCGGCGGTCTGGATCAGGTAGGGCGGGGAGGAGCACAGATACAACCGCCAACCCAGATCGGCGATATTGTCGAGCCATTCCTCCTCGGACGCGGTGGAGACGATGATCCGGTCTGCGGCGCGGCGCGTGAGCTCGGCATACATCTCGCGCGGGACGGAATACTTGATCGCCACCACCGTTTCGATATCGGCCAGCCGGTCGCACAGCTCCGGCGACATCAGATAGCCGCTGTCCGGGTGCGACCAGAGTGCGATGCCGATGTCGACCTTCGAGGCGATGGTTTCATAGTAGTTGATCAGGGTTTCGTCCTGCGCCTTGTGGAAATGCAGAACCGGTGCGTGCACCACCACGTAATCGGCGCCGCACTCCTGTGCGTGGCGGGCGAGCTCGATGACCGTGTCCATGTTCTGATCCGAGCAGGACATGATCGTCTGAGCGCGCCCGTTCGCCGCCTCGACCGCCAGGTCGAAGGCGCGCTTGCGTTCGTCGAGCGACATGGAAAAGAATTCGCCCTGTTTTCCGGCCACGAAGAAGCCGTCGATGCCCAGATCATCGATCCAGTGCGCCATGTTGGCGCGGAACCCGTCCTCGTCGATGCGCAGCTGCGCATCGAAGGGCATCAGCGCGGCGGCCCATATGCCGCGCATATGGGCGAAGGCATGCTGCTTGGCATCCTTGCGGCCGTATTTCATGGAATCTCCTCCAGATCGTTCAGGGCGCGCCAGAGCCGCTCGCTCGTCAGGGGCAGGGCAAGCTCGCGGTCGGTATGGGGCGACACCGCGTCCTGTGCGGCGTTGAGCAACGCGGCGGGCACCCCGATGCAGCCGGCCTCGCCCACCCCCTTGGCGCCGAGCGCGTTGGCCTGTGTCGTAGTCGGGGTGCTGTGCAGCGCGACATGGCCGGGCATGTCGGCAGCGCGCGGCAGCGCGTAATCCATGAGGCTGCCGGTCAGAAGCTGGCCCTCATCATCGAGCACCAGCCGCTCCATGAGTGCGGTCCCGATGCCCTGCGCCATGCCACCCAGAAGCTGTCCCCCCACAAGAAGCGGATTGAGCACGCGGCCCGCGTCATCGACCCAGGTGATCGCCTCGATCCGCAGACTCCCCGTATCGGGGTCGATCGCGACCTGCGCCAGCACCGCGCCCGACGCCCATGCCTCGCGCGGGGCGGTGTAGGTTTCATGGACCGACACCGGCGGCAGGCCGGCATCGTCGATGGCCCGCGCGGCGGCGTCCCAGCCCGGCCAGTCATTCACGCGCAGCCGCTGCAGGGTGGCAATGACCTCGTCATGCAGAGATCGCGCGGCGCGGAGCATGGCGCTGCCCCCGATCGCTGTGGAGCGGCTGGCCAGCGCCCCGATCGCAGCATCGAGATACGCGCTGTCGCCTTCACGGACCTGTACGCGGGCGGGCTCCACCGAAAGCGTATCCGCCACAAGCTGCGCCAGAGCTGTTTCGCGCCCCTGCCCCTGCGCCGACGCGCCGGTATCGGCGGTCAGGCCGCCATCGGGATTCAGGGTCAGCCGCGCGGTTTCCCACCCTTGGCCGCAGGGTTCGACATACAGCGCGACGCCGATCCCGACGACCTCGCCGGCATCGCGGCGCCGCGCCTGTCGGCGGCGCAGATCCGCATAGCCGGCGTCGGCCTCCAGCCGGTCCAGAAGGGCGGCGTAATCGCCCGAGTCGAGCTCTGCGCCGGTCGGGGTGGCGTGCGGAAACCGATCTGCGGGCACGATATTGCGCCGGCGCATTTCCAGCGGGTCAAGGCCGGCGGCGCGCGCGGCCTTGTCCATCAGCCGCTCCATCAGCATCGCGGCCTCGGGCCGGCCCGCCCCCCGGTAGATGTTGACGGCGGGAAGGTCGCTCAGATGCAGATCCACGCCGATATCCACCTGACCGGCCAGGTAGGGGCCGGGCAGGATGCGCCCGGCATTGGAGGCCGGCGCCAGCGCCGAATAGGGCATCCAGTGGCCGATGGGAAAGGTCAGCCGCGCCGCAAGCGCGGTGATCCGGCCCTTCGCGTCGATGTCCAGCGTGCCCTGCGTCGCTGCGCCCCGGCCATGCGTTGCCGCCATCAGATCCTCGCTGCGGCTGGCCGTCCACTTCACGGGCCGACGCAGCCGGAGCGCCGCAAAGGCTGTCAGCACATCCTCCGGATAGATCGACGCCTTGCCGCCGAAGGCGCCGCCGACATCGGGCGCGATCACATGCAGCCGCGCGGGCGGCAGGCCCAGCATGTGCGCCAGATCGTCACGCGCGCGCAGCGGTGTCTGCGTGGACAGCCACACCGTCAGCCCGTCGCCGTCGGGGATCGCCAGCGCGGCGCGCGGTTCCATCGCGAACGGGGCGACCCGCGGGTGGTCCAGGTGCGTTGTCACGCGCCGGCCCTGAGCCGGCACCTCCGGTGTTGGCTGCGGGCGCGCGCCCGGTGTCTGCCACCGGGACACCTCCTCCAGCCGGTCCGTTGGCGTGTCCGGCGTCGTGTCGATGTCGATCAGCTCGGCGGCGTCCTGCGCTGCGCCGCGGCTGTCGGCCACGATCGCGGCGATCGGCTGGCCTGCGCAGGCGATCCGGTCGCGCGCAAGCGGTGTCATCGGCACGAGCGGGGCATCGGGGAGCAGCGGGTTCACCGCAGCGCCCGGCATCGCGCCCAGATCCGACGCGGTGAAGACAGCGACAACCCCGGCCGCGGCGGCCGCGTCATCCACATCCAGCGCCTGGAGGCGCGCCGGGCCGGCGGGGCTGCGCACCACCTCGAGGATAAGCGTATCCTCGGGGGCGAGGTTGTCGGTGAACTGTCCCGCCCCGCGCAGCAGTGCATCATCCTCCCGACGCGTCATGGCGTGGCCGATCCAGCCGGTCTGCGGGGCGCGTTTCAGCATGGGCCGTATCCTCCAGCCCCCATGGAGCCAGAGTCGCTTTGATTTGAGAACCCGTTATCCGGGGATAAATTGATAAGCTGAACTTATGTGTTCGGGGTATTGTGCGGCTCATGAGGGACGAAATGCCGGATCGCGCGCGGAAGTTGCTGGCTGACGGCCAGAGTGGCCGGTGTCGGGGTCTTGTCGCGCAGCCGCGCCAACGAGATGTCGCGGGTGATCGGCGGCTCGACCAGCGCGACGACGCGGTAGTCGCGCCCATGCAGCGCGCCGCTGGCGTAGGCCGGCAGGATCGCGACGGCGTCCAGCTCGGCGACCAGCGCAAGCGCGGTGTGGATCTGATGTACCTCATGTGCCGGCCGCAGCGGCAGGCCGGCGCTTTCGAAGCCCATCTCCGTGAGCAGGCGCAATCCGCTTTCGCGGGTCAGCACGACAACCGGCTGATCGGCCAGTTCGGCCCAGCGCAGGCCGGTGCGCCCGGCGAAACGGTGTCCGGGATTGACGAAGACGCAAAGCCGGTCGCGCAGGACCGGTGTGATCGTCAGGCCCTCCTCTCCGGGCGGGAAGGTGCCGACACCGATTTCCGCGCTGTTGCGGCGCAGGCGTTCCAGAATGCGGTCCGTGGCCAGATCCTCGATGCGAATGTCCAGCCCCGGGTGCGTGCGCGCGATCATGCGGATGGCGCGCGGCAGGGCGGTCGCGGCCAGAAGCGGCGGCGCGGCGATGCGTACCAGCCCGCGGCGCAGGCTCGACAGGTCCTGCACCATCGAGACGGCGCGCTCGATCTCGGTCAGCCCCGCGAGCGCGGTGGCCTGAAATACCCGCCCGGCCTCGGTCAGTTCCACACGTCTTGTGGTGCGGTCGAACAGGCGGATGCCAAGTCCCTCTTCCAGCTCGCGGATCGCTTGCGACAGCGCGGGCTGCGACATGCGCAGGCGCTCGGCCGCGCGGGAAAAGTTGCCAAGCTCGATCACCGCCTGAAAACTCTCGAGCTGACGGATGGTCGGTTTCATCGTGCTCCCGCAAGGCTGTCCGGGTCAGTATGCGCGAAACCGCGTGAGGGGCCAACCATGCGTGGCGGCTCCGGGGCTTTACAGCGCGCCGCCGGCGGGGCATCCACGGCGGCGCGCGACGGGACTGCGCGGCGACAGCGGGCGATGGCAGGGTGACAGATCGAACCGGCATCGAGGTGACGCAGGCTTGCGTCACACGCGACGGCGTTCGCATCTTCGACGGGCTGTCGCTGTCCATGCGCGAGCGGCGCGTGGGGGTTGTCGGGCGCAACGGATCGGGCAAGAGCACGTTGCTGCGGCTGATCGCGGGCCTGCAGCCCCTGGAGGCCGGGGCGGTCCGGGTGGACGGGGTGGATGTGCTGCGCGACCGCGCCGCCGCGATCCGCCGTGTCGGCATCCTGTTTCAGAACCCCGATCACCAGATCATCTTCCCCACCGTGGAGGAGGAGCTTGCCTTCGGGCTGCGCCAGCTCGGGCTGGGGCGCGCCGCGGCGGGCGCGCAAGCGCACGCCGTGCTGACCGAACACGGCGTCGCGGACTGGGCGACGCGGCGCACGCATGAGCTGTCGCACGGGCAGAAACATCTGTTGTGCCTGTTGTCGGTGCTGGCCATGGCGCCCGGCGTGGTGCTGCTCGACGAGCCCTTTACCGGGCTCGACATTCCGACCACGATGCGGTTGCGCGCCCGGCTGGACGGGCTGGCGCAACAGGTTGTGCTCAGCACGCATGATCCGGCGCTTCTGGAGGGGTTCGACCGCGTGATCTGGCTCGAGGACGGGCGTGTCGTCGATGACGGCCCCGCGGTGCCGCTGTTGCAGCGTTTCACCGCGCGCATGCGCCGGATGGGGCTGGACGGCACATGCTTGCCCTGACGCTGGACCCTCCGGGCTGGGCGCACCGCATTCCCGCCGGCTGGAAGATGGCCGCCCTCGCGTTGACGGTGGTGGCGGTGCTGCCGGTGACGGCGCCGCCCCTGCTGGGCGGGTTCGTGCTGGTCGTGGCGGGGCTTTACGCAAGCCTCGGATGGCGCGCTGTCGCGGTCGGGGCGCGGATGCTGCGCCCGCTCCTGATCGTGATCGCGATCATCCTCGCCTATCATGCGATTGTCGGGCAGATGGCGCTGGGTCTGTTGATCGGGTTGCGCATCCTGGGGCTGGTCGCGCTGGCGAACTGGGTGACCATGACGACGCGGCTCGACGACATGACGGCGGTGGCGCGCACGGTGCTGTCTCCGTTGCGGATCGTCGGGCTGCGCCCGGAGGTGCTGGCGCTGGCCATCGCCCTGGTGATCCGTTTCATACCGGTTCTGGCGCAGAAGGGGCGGGCGCTGCACGAAGCATGGCGCGCGCGCGCGGCGCGTCGGCCGGGGGTGCGGCTGGCCGTGCCGCTGGTCCTGCTTGCGCTTGACGACACCGAGCATGTATCGGAGGCATTGCGCGCACGCGGAGGCGTGCAGGCGGACGCGAATGGGCAAGGAGACGCGCGGCATGGAACGTAATATCGCAATGGTGGCGCTGTTCGCGGCGCTGATCGCCGTGCTGGGTCTCGTGCCCGGCTTCACGCTGATGACGGGTGTGCCGGTGTCGGCGCAGAGTCTGGGTATCATGCTGTGCGGCGCGGTGCTGGGCGCGCGGCGCGGCGCGCTTGCGGTGCTGCTGTTCCTGCTGGTGGTGGCGCTCGGGTTGCCGGTGCTGGCCGGCGGTCGTGGCGGGATCGGGGTCTTCGTCGGGCCGACGGCGGGTTTCCTGGTCGGGTTCCCGGTGGCGGCTTTCGTGACCGGCTGGATCGTGGAGAAGTGGCGCAGCGCCGATCTGGCGCTGGTGGCCGGCCTCGCCTCGCTCGTCGGCGGGGTGTTCGTGCTCTACGTCTTCGGCTGGGCGGGTATGATGATCGTCATCGGCCTGTCGCCCGTGGAGGCTGCGGGCGCGCTCACTGCCTTCGTGCCCGGCGATCTGATCAAGGCCGCGGCCGCGGGGCTGGTGACGCGGGGCATCTACATGGCGCGCCCCGGCGTCGTCCTGACCCGGTGAGCCGCGCCCGTGCGGGCGTGCACTGCCTCTTTCCCCTGCGGGCCGGATGCTCTATCTGCGCCCCCATCAGATGAGGTGCGCACATGAACCATGACAGCCCCGGCCCCGAAGAAGAGAACTGGCGCGAGGCGATCTCGGATATCGAGGAGATCCTCGAGGACGCTCGCAACGGCCGGATGTTCATCCTGGTCGATCACGAGGACCGCGAGAACGAGGGCGATCTGGTCATCCCCGCGCAGATGGCCACGCCCGAGGCGATCAATTTCATGGCGATGCACGGACGCGGTCTGATCTGCCTTGCGCTGCCGCGCGAGCGGATCGACGCACTCGGGCTGGACCTGATGTCGACCAAGAACTCCTCGCGCCACGAAACCGCCTTCACCGTTTCCATCGAGGCGCGCGAGGGCGTCACCACCGGGATATCGGCGCATGATCGGGCGCGCACGGTCTCCGTGGCCATCGACCCGACCAAGGGCGCGGCGGACATCGCGACGCCGGGGCATGTGTTCCCGCTACGCGCGCGCGAAGGCGGGGTGTTGGTGCGCGCCGGCCATACCGAGGCGGCCGTGGATGTCGCGCGTCTGGCCGGGCTGAACGCCTCCGGCGTGATCTGCGAGATCATGAAGGAGGACGGCACGATGGCCCGCCTGCCGGATCTCGTGCCCTTCGCGCAGCTGCACGGGCTCAGGATCGGCACGATCTCGGACCTCATCGCCTATCGTCGCCGGCATGACAACCTGGTCCGCGAAAGCGCGGTGCGGCCGGTGACGTCGGTTCATGGCGGTGACTGGATGATGCGCGTCTTCACCGATGAAACCCAGGGAGCCGAGCATATCGCACTGACCAAGGGTGACATCGCGGGCGATGCGCCGGTGCTGGTGCGGATGCATGCGCTCAACCCGCTCGAGGATGTGCTGGGAATCGGGGCCGACGCGCCCGGCGACCTGCCCGGGGCCATGCGTGTGATCGCCGAGGAGGGGCGCGGTGTCGTCGTCCTGCTGCGCGACACCCTGATCATGAAGCTGGACAGCGACAGCCAGGGATCGCCGCAGAAGCTGCGGCAGTACGGGCTCGGGGCTCAGATCCTCGCCGCGCTCGGGGTGCACCGCCTCGAATTGCTGACCAACTCGCCCACGCCCAAGGTCATCGGCCTCGATGCCTATGGCCTTTCCATCGAGGGCACGCGCCCCATCCCGAAGGAGTGAACCCATGTCCGGACAGGCCGTTCATCACGAGCTGGCATTGCCGTCCTTTGCCGATCCGGTCAAGCTGCTGTTTGTCGTCGCCCCGTATTACAAGGATATCGCCGACGATCTCCTGACCGGGGCCGGGGCAACGGCGCGGACCGTCGGCGCGCAGTGGGAAGTTGCCGAGGTTCCCGGTGCGCTGGAGATTCCCACGGCCGTCCGGCTGGCCCACAGGCAGGCAGATTTCGACGGTTATGTCGCGCTTGGGTGCGTGATCCGGGGCGAGACCACCCATTACGAAACGGTCTGCAACGACAGCGCGCGCGGGCTGATGCTTCTGGGGCTGGACGGGGCCTGTATCGGCAATGGCATCCTGACCGTCGAGAATCGCGACCAGGCGGTCGTGCGGGCCGACCCCCGGATGCAGAACAAGGGCGGAGGCGCTGCGGCAGCTGCCTTGCATCTGATCGCGCTTTCACGCAAATGGTCAGTCCCCGACCGCGGTGTCGGCTTTAGGGCGGAGGCCGGTGCCGGCCCCAATGCCGGTGACAGCGAAGGATCGCAGAACAGATGACTGCCTCGGAAACCCGGCGCGCCCTGAAATCGGCCGCGCGCTTTTACGCCGTGCAGGCCTTGTTCCAGATGGAGGCTGCCGGTCAGACCGTCGAGGCGGTACGCAGCGAATTCGAGGAATGGCGCATCGGGGCGACGGTCGACGAGCAGGAGATGACGCAAGCCGACATCGACCTGTTTCGCCGGCTGCTCGACGATGCGGTCAACTGGCAGGGGCGCATCGACAAGCTGACCGATCGCGCGCTCGTGGTGAAATGGCCGATCGACCGGCTGGACCCGACATTGCGCGCGCTGTTCCGTGCCGCCGGGGCCGAGCTGTTCCATACCGATACCCCGCCGCGCGTGGTGATCAACGAGTATGTCGAGATCGCAAAGGCCTTTTTCCCGGACGGGCGCGAAGCGCGATTCGTCAACGCCGTGCTCGACCACATGGCGCGCGCGGTGCGGCCCGAGGCGTTCTGAGGCGGTTCCCCGCCCCGCCGTCGCTCAACGCAGCCGCTCCAGCAATGCAAGCGAGACATACCCGTCGGGGATCAGCCCCTGTGCGGCCTGATACCGGCGCACGGCCGCCAGCGTGTTGGGGCCGATACGCCCATCCACACCGCGCGTGTCGAACCCTTTGCGGGTGAGGCGCTGCTGCAGTTCGCTGCGCTCGTCGAAGGTCAGTGGGCGGTCTTCGCGCGGCCACTCGCCGCGGATGGGGCCGCCACCGGCCAGCCGATGTGCAAGCCGCCCGACGGCCATGGCGTAGGAGTTGGCGTTGTTGTAGCGCTTGATCACATTGAAGTTGCCGAAGGTCAGAAAGGCGGGTCCGGCGTGACCGGCAGGCAGGAAGAGTTCGGCCTGACCGTGATCCGGCAGCGCCCCGCCACCGGCGCGCCGCACGCCCATCGACTGCCATCTGCCGACCGGTTGCGCCCCGCTGGCCGCACCGTGGTCGAACCCGCGCGGCAGCGTGACCTCGACACCCCAGGGCTGCCCTTCGGTCCAGCCGTGCCGTGCCAGATAGGACGCGGCCGAGGCAAGTGCGTCGGTCGGGTCATCGGACCAGATATCGCGGCGCCCGGTGCCCCGAAAATCGACCGCATGCTCCAGATAGCTTGTGGGAATGAACTGCGTATGCCCCATCGCGCCGGCCCATGAACCGGTCATCTCCGAGGGGGCCACATCCCCCGACTGCACGATCCGCAGCGCGGCGATCAGCTGTTGCTCGAAAAAGGCGCCGCGGCGGCCGTCATGCGCCAGCGTGGCCAGCGCCTCGATCAGCGGCGTGTCGCCGCGAAAGCTTCCATAGGAGCTTTCGAGCCCCCAGATCGCGACCACGACTTCCGCCTCGACGCCGTAGCGCGCCTCGATATCCGCGAGCAGGTCGCCGTGGCGGCGCAACGCGGCGCGCCCGTTGCGCACCCGTGTATCCGAGACGGCGCTGTCGAGATACTGCCAGATGGCGCGGGTGAATTCGCTCTGGTTGCGGTCTTGTTCGATGACGCTTTCATTGAAGCGCACGTCGCGGAACGCGTGATCGAACGTGTCGGCGCTGATCCCCTTGGCGAGGGCGCGGCTGCGAAACTCGCGGATCCAGTTCTCGAAGCCGGACGGGCGCGCCGGTTGCGCGGCGCTCATGCGGTCCGCGCGGTCTTGCGGACGCACCGACCGGTCGAGCGCGGCCGTCTCCACCCCGCCACCGCGCGCCTGCGGGCGCGGCGAATTGTCGACGGGGCCGAACGCCGCAACGCATCCCGGCAGGACTGCGGCGCCAAGGCCAAGGGCCACTGCATATCTTCTCATCCCGGTCACCTGCTCGACATCTTGTTTTGCCGGTATCGTAGCGCAAAGACCACGATGCGTGAAGCGCCATCATGCATGGCTCACGGTGCCGGCCGGTTCCAATGCGTCAGCCGCGCGACGATCCGCGCAATCAGCGGTGCGAGCGGCAGGATGATGAAGATCCGGATGACATGAAACGCCGTCACCACCGCGATCCCCTCCTGCAGCACCTTTGCCGTCAGCGCCATTTCCGTGACACTGCCCGGTGCCGTGGCCAGGATCATCGTGGTCCAGCGGGTCCCGGTGAGCGGCACGAAGGCCAGACCCATGAAGATGCACAGCAGGATCATGAGAAACGTCGAGGCAATCGCCGCCGGAACGAAGCGACCGGCCTCGCGAAAGAAGGCCCGGTCGAAGACCGCGCCCAGCCAGACCCCGAGCAGGACCTGCGCACCGGCCAGAACCGGATAGGGAAAGGCGGTGATCGGCAGTTCCAGCGCGGCGGCCAGCGCCGCGCCCCCCAACGACCCCAGAAAGAACGGATTCGACAGCCGCAACCGCCGCACGATCAAGAACCCCACGAGCGAGCAGGCGACCAGCAGCCCGGCGCCCGGCAATGTCCAGGGCATCTCGCGCAGCGCGGCTGTGGGATCGGTGATGCCGGGTTCGAGCGCGATCATCACCGGCGGGATAAGCAGGATCAGCGCCAGGATGCGGATCGTCTGCGAAAACACCACGGGGGCCGGGGCGACCCCGTAGCCCAGCGCCAGATTGGCCGACTCGACCGGCCCCATCGGCACCGAGGACAGGCTGGCGGTGATCGCGTCGGTGCCGCTGAGCCGCACGAGGACCGCGGCGACCAGAAGTCCGGCGAGGATGGTCAGAAGCGCGACCGCGACCATGGCCCACAGCATGGTGCCCAGCGTCGCGACCGCCGTCGGTGTGAAGGCCAGCCCCACCGAGCCGGCGATGACGACCTGCCCGATCGGCCGGGTGATAGGGGGCGCCTTGGTACGTCCGAAAAGCAGGCTTGCAGCGACCGTGAACAGGATCGAGCCGATCATCCACGGCAGCGGCACATTGAGTTCGGCGGCGATCCAGCCACTTGCCGCGGCGCCGACATAGACGAGCGCGATGCGGGTCAGGTCGCGCGCAGCTGGAAGGCGCTGCAGCCCGTTGAACCATCTCATGCGTCAAGGGTTAGAGAAAGCCGCGCGGATTGACCAGAGCGCCTCAGATCATCGCGGCAGCGGTTTCCTGAGCGATCATGAGCTGTTCGGCGGTTTCGGTCACGATCACCTGCACCGGGGCGCCGTCCATGTGGATTGCGGGGGCGGCGCGTTTCTCCAACTGCGGCTGCGCGTTGCGATGCGGATCCAGGCGGATCCCGATGAAGTCGAGGCCGTCGCAGATCCGCGCACGCATCGAAGCGTCGTTCTCACCGACCCCGCCGGTGAAGACCAGCACATCGACCCCGCCCATCGCGGCGGCATAGGCGCCGATATACTTGCGCGCCCGGTAGGCATAGATGTCGAGGGCGAGGCGGGCATCCGCGTCGCCCTCGGCTGCGCGCCCGGCCACATCGCGCATGTCGGACGCCCCGGTCAGCCCTTTCAGCCCGCTTTCGGAATTCAGCGCGGCCTCGATCTGCGCGATGTCCAGATCGAAGCGGCGCTGCACATAGCCGAACGCGCCGGGGTCCAGGTCGCCCGATCGTGTGCCCATGACCAGACCCTCCAGTGGCGTCATGCCCATCGAGCTGTCGATGCTCGCCCCGCGGTCGACGGCGCAGATACTGGCCCCGTTCCCCAGATGCAGGCTGATCACGCGCAGCTCGGACAGCGGACGATCCACCGCCTGTGCGGCACGGCGAGCGACATACTTGTGCGACGTGCCGTGAAACCCGTAGCGGCGCAGCCCGGCATCGCGCCACGCCTTCGGGACGGCATAGGTTGTCGCGCGGGGCGGGTTGGTCATGTGAAACGCGGTATCGAACACCCCGAACTGCGGCAGATCGGGCCA